>CBDUCU010000686.1:0-2180 GCA_965365725.1 uncultured bacterium
CCGCAGTCGGTGATTAAGCCTGCCATGAGCGTAACGTGCGCGCCCGTCTGCTCGCACTCGATGACGTTAGCGCGCGGCGTGTCCAGCGGCATGAAGATGTGTGCTTCGAGCCCTGCACGCGCGGCGTAGGCGGCGAGCGCGCCCGCGGCGTTCCCGGCCGAGGGGACGGCGAGTCTGCCCGCGCCCAGCTCCTTCGCCATCGAGACGGCAGCCGCCATCCCGCGCGCCTTGAAGCTCTGCGTCGGGTTCTGCGATTCGTCCTTGATAAAAAGGTTCTTGATTCCAAGCGTGCGCCCTAAGCGTTCGGCGCGTAAAAGCGGCGTCCAGCCTTCGCCGAGCGCGACGACATTTTCTTCTTGCTCGACGGGCAGCACTTCGCTGTAACGCCATAAATCAGACCTTCTTCGCTTCAAGCTCTCGCGCGTTAAAGACTGAGCGGCGCGCTCAAGGTCGTAACGCACGAGCAGAGGCTTAGCACACTCTCGACAAAGGTTGTGCAACACGCGTGCCTCGTGTCGGAGCCCGCACGCGGCGCATTCGAGGTGGGTTACGTACATTTTATGAGAAGCCCTTTCGTCCTAAAAAATCCTATAACTTCAAAGAAAAGTTTGATTGATCTCATCTGTTCGGCCAAACATCGATGAGTCGTACGTTGATGAAAACAGAACTTTACTCCATTACTCGATTATGCCTGACTACAATTGGAGCAGATTTATTGCAGGCACTTATAGAAAAACGCAAACAGATATAGAAACTAAAAACGTGGGGGTAAAAAAAGTTCTGACCGCTACAATCATAGAGCGGCGAGCGGCTGAGGACAATTTGATGGACTAAGGCAACCTGCAATTAACAGGCAAAAGGATTGATCTATTGTCGGAATTGTGATTGTTCAAAAAAGAGGCCCGCCGGATTTCTCCAACGGGCCTCTTTTTTCTTGTTTAGCTTTTTTCTTGTCTGGAACGCCGACTAGAACGAGAAACGCGCGCCAAGCTGGATCACGCGTGCTTCACGAGCAGCCGTAAACAAACCGAAGCTTGCGCTGTCGATGTTCGTGTTAACGGTGGTGAACTGCGTGTGGTTGAAAGCGTTGAACGCTTCAAACCGCAATTCAAGGTTGGTGCCCTCGGTGATCCGCGTCTTCTTTGCCAGAATCAAGTCCACATTATTGACTTCGTTGTGCACTCGGAACTGGTTGCGTCCGGCGCTGCCGCGACGCGGGTTGACGAAATACTCGGTCCCAAAGAAATCAAAGGCAGTCACGCCCGGAGTTGTGCGGAACGCATCTGCGTTGAACGCACGACTGTTGTTTTCGCGCGGGTCGAGCGCGCGGAAAGGCTGGTTGATGTCGATGAAGGTTTGAATGCCGGACGTACCCACTTCGTCAATCTGGTTGAAAACGCTAAAGGGCGTTGCCGATTGATAAGTGTAGATGCCGCCGAGACTCCATCCACCCAGCACACGATTGGCAAACCCGGTGCTGCGCTTGAAGAATGGCAACTCATAGATAAAGCTGCCGACCAGACGGTGACGCGCGTCGTCGCTTGACGGGCCGCGACCAAAGCGACGATCTAAGAGATCGAGGCCGCCGCGCTGGCTCTCGCCCGCATCGTTGATCGACTTCGACAAGGTGTAGGCTAACTGGAAGAGAAGCCCGTCGTTGCCGAAGCGTTTCTGCACGTCAACCTGCATCGAGTCGTAATAGGAGTTGCCAGCCGAAACCAGTTGTCCCAGTCCGGTTTGAATGTCTCCGTTGATGCGGCGCTGATCGATGTTGCCGGGCGTGGCGCAACCGAAGACTTCATTATCCTCGATGTCGCCGTTTCCACTCGTGTCGTTGGCACATTCGAATGGAAGCGAACGGCCGCTCGGGGTCGGGATAAGCGTCCCAAACGCCGGGTTGACCTCTTCGGTGGTGTAGAGCTTGCGTCCACGATTACCGACATAAGCGAGGCGGAACACATAGTCGTCGAGGAAGCCACGCTCAAACGTCAGGTTGTACTGCATCGTGTAGGGCGTACGGATGCGCGGATCAATCGGCTGCGCAAACTGGAAGAGCGGAGCGAAAACCTGAGTCGTAGTTGCAGCAAACGGATTGGTCAAACGACCGCCGTTGCCGCGGAAGAGCGGGAACGGATCGGCTGCAAAGGGGTCGGCCAAAGTTCCAGCGCCGTTTGAGAAGC
>CBDUCU010000687.1:0-2177 GCA_965365725.1 uncultured bacterium
GCCGAGTTGCGCAAATCAATCGAAAAAGATCGCTCTTTGGAGCGACGCTTTCAGGCCGTCAAAGTTCCGCCGCCGTCAGAAGACGAAGCCGTCCGCATCCTCGACGGCGTGCGCGAGCGCTACGAAGCCTTCCATCAGGTGCGCTACACGGACGAAGCCATCGAAGCGGCGGTCTATCAATCGAACCGCTACATCCCCGACCGCTTTTTGCCCGACAAAGCCATCGATGTGATTGACGAAGCGGGCGCGCGCGTCAAACTCAGACCTCGCAGCGACCGACCGGCCACAGAAGCGCCCGAACGTGGAGGCTTAAGCGAGCTGTTTGACGAGCGCGGCGTTTATACGCCGAAGCGAACTGCCGCCGCTTTGCGTCTTCCCGACGACGAAGAAGAAATGTTGATGACGGCAGAGGTCACAAGAGACGACGTTGAAGAGGTGATCGCACGCTGGACGGGCATCCCCGTCATGTCGCTCAAAGAGGAAGAGACCGCCAAACTTCTCCGCATCGAGACGGAACTGCACGGGCGCGTCATCGCGCAGCGTCCGGCCATCTCGGCGCTGGCGCGCTCGATTCGACGCTCGCGCGCCGGACTCAAAAATCCTCAACGTCCGGTCGGCTCGTTTCTCTTCTTAGGCCCGACCGGAGTCGGCAAGACTGAGGTCGCACGCTCTCTGGCGGAATTTCTCTTTGGCTCTGAGCGCTCGATGATTCGCTTCGATATGTCAGAGTTTATGGAGAAGCACTCGGTCTCGAAGCTGATCGGCTCGCCTCCCGGCTACGTCGGACACGAAGAGGGCGGCCAACTCACCGAAAGAATCAAACGCTCGCCCTATTCCGTCCTGCTCTTTGACGAAATCGAGAAGGCGCATCCCGATATCTTCAACGTCCTCTTGCAGGTCTTTGAAGATGGCATCCTGACGGACGCGCTCGGCAACACCATCGATTTTAAGAACACTATCATCATCATGACCTCGAACATCGGCGCGCGCTTTATTCAAAAGAAGGGCACGATGGGTTTTCAGGCATCAGCCGATGCATCGCGCGAGAAGATGGAAGAGATGGTCATGTCGGCCGTCCGACAGACCTTCAACCCCGAGTTTATCAATCGTCTCGACGAAATCATCGTCTTCGATCAACTCGCCGACGACGAGTTGCTTGAGATCGTCGGTCTGCAAGTCGTTTTGCTCAACAAAACTCTGGGACGGCGCGGCCTCGAAGTGCGTCTGACGGAAGAGGCGCGTCGCTGGATCGTCAAAAAAACCTGCGCCGACCGCTCCTACGGCGCGCGCCCGCTTCGTCGCGCGCTACAAAAATACGTCGAAGACCCGCTCTCGGAAGCTCTCATCCAGGGTGCGCTCTCAGGCTCGCCAATTGTCGAGGTCTTTGTCGAAAACGATGAGCTAAATCACCGCCCCGCCGCCGTCGAAGAACCGGGCGACGCGCTTTTAATTCACTGAAGTGCGTGAATTAAAAAAGGCAAAAGGTTAAAGGCAAAAGGTAAAAGTAAGAAGGGAAGCCATAAACCGCGACCCTTTTGCCTTTTACCTTTTTCGCTTTGCCTTGTATAATGCGCGACTTTGCTGGACGGAAAAGCTGGCAACGGGTATACGCGCCTACTGAATCCAAGTTCTCGAAGTCTGGAAATTAAAGCGTATCCCTCGCCGGTTGCGTGCGGCCTTTGTTAGGCAGGGTCGCCGTGAGAAATTCTTTCAGTCTCCCTGAAAATTCATCCGGCACTTTCTTGATGCAATTAACGACAAAGTTTATGCGAACTCGCGCGCCCTGGCTCCTTTTTATGGCCGCCCTTGTGGGTAGTCTCGCCGCTTTTCATCTCGCCTGGCCTCGCACAGTTGCATCGGCGCAAGGTCAACCACAACAGCTCGTCGAATCGGTTGAGATTGAAGGCAATCGCCGCATGAGCGACGAGGGCGTACTCTATTACATACAGACGCGCCCGGGCGACCCCTACAACCCGGCGCAGTTGCAGCGCGACCTTCAAGCGCTTTTGGCGCTTCCCTTCTTCGATAAGACGGAGACGCGCGTTTCGACGACGACGGGGCCGCGCGGCGGCGTGTTGGTTATCTTCACCGTCAGAGAGCTGCCCGTTATCCGCGACCTGACTTTTTCGGGGATGAAGGCCGTCACCGAGTCCGACGCTTTGAAGGCGTTCCGCGAA
>CBDUCU010000688.1:0-2167 GCA_965365725.1 uncultured bacterium
CCGAGGGGTTGCCGGCTGATGCAGTCGAAAGTTATAAACGCCTTCTGGCGTTGACAGGCGAGTCGGACGCAAACGACCTGCTCTCTTACGCCAAAGCGTTACGCTTGACGGGAAGGTCGGACGAGGCGCGCGCCGTTTATCAAAGACTTGCTACTTCACCCCTCGCCGACATAGCAACGGCTGCGCGCCAGCGCCTCGCAGAGCTTCCGCAGGCGCTTCCCACGCCGACCGTGCAACCGACGCGCGATGCATCTCAAGCGCAGACGCAATCGACCGATGTCTCCGCGCGCACAGATATTGCATCCGCCCCTACGCCGCAGGCGACGCCGCCGCCTGCACCGACCGCGCAGCCCACGCCGCAATCTGCGCGGCAAGCTTCACCCGATGAACGTTATCGTCGCGGGGTCGAATTGTGGGGGCAAAATCGCGGCGCGGCGCTTGCAGAGTTTCGTGCGGCGGCGGGTGGCGGCAATCTGGATGCGCACTACTACGTTGGACTAAGCTACGTCGAGGGCAAAGATTTGCGTACCTTGAGCCGCACCGAGCTCGTCGCCGCACTCAGAAATTTTCAGGTGGCGCAGCGCGGCAGTCATGGAGCACAAGCTCGCCGCTACGTCCAACAGTTGGAGAAAGAGTACGACCGGATCAGAAACCAACAATGAAAGTGATGAGTGACGAGTGACGAGTGATGAGTAAGAAACTGTCTTTACTTACTCAACACTCATCGCTCATCACTCATCACTACTAAAAGTTATGCCTGAACTGATTGTTGAATACCCCGACCGCGCACCGGATACTTTTCCGCTTGGCCGGCTGCGCATCACGATTGGCCGCTCGGCGCGCAACGATATCTGTATCCCCGACCCGTTTGCCTCGCGCGTGCATGCAGAGGTGAGACGCGAGGGCGACATCTACATTTTGCAAGACCTCGGCTCGGCCAACGGCACTTTCTTTAACGGCGCGCGCGTCGAAGCGGCAATTCATCTTACGTCGGGCGACCGCTTTCAGATTGGCGAGACCGAAATCGTCTTCCGCGACAAAGCGGGTGAGATTGCTTCGGCAACAGTCGAAGCGGTTGACATGCCAACGCCTCTGCCGGAAGCGACCATCGCATTCAACTCGAGCCATCGAACTACGTCGGGGCTGCTCGAAGCCATCGAGGGCGCGCGCACGCAAAGCTCCGGCAACTACGTCGTCGAGATGCCGCAGGAGCGCGCCGTCGAACAGGGCGACCTGCTTGCGCTCATCAGCAAGGTGGGCGTGACGCTGCTTGCGCCCGCAACGCTCGACGAGACGCTCGGACAAGTGGCGCGGCTTGTGTTTGAGGCCGTCCCCGCCGACCGTTGCATCATCATGCTGAGGGACGAAAGCGACGGTGAGCTGCGCCCGCGCGTTGCCGAGCTGCGCGACCGCAAAGGCGAGGTCGGAGAGATTCGCGTCAGCCGCACAATCATCGAAGAAGTGGTCGGTCAGGGTCGCAGCGTTCTTACTTCAGACGCGCAGCACGACCCGCGCTTTAAGAGCGCGACGATGACGATCATGGGCATCCGTTCGGTTTTGGCCGTCCCCTTGGGCGTGGGCAGCTCTATCTTCGGCATGATCTATGCCGACTCGCCTCTGGCTGAAGCGCGCTTCCGCGAAGACCATCTCAAAGTCTTGACGACGCTCGGATCGGTCGCGGCCATCCGCGTCGAGAACGCACGGCTTATCGAAGAGCACCTTGAGCGCGAGCGGATGGAGCGCGAGCTGACGCTTGCGCGCGAGATTCAGCAGCGTTTTCAGCCCGCCGCGCCGCCCAACATTCCCGGCTACGAGCTGCAGGGCATCAGCTTTCCTTCCTATCAAATCGGCGGCGACTACTACGACTTTATCAAGCGACCGGACGGGCGCTACATCGTCGCGCTTGGCGACGTGTCGGGCAAGGGAACTTCCGCCGCGCTTCTGATGTCGAGCCTTCATGCTTCCGTGCATGGTCAGGTCGCCTCTCATCAAACGCTTGTTGAAACGATCACAGCCGTCAACATCTATCTTGAAGCCAACACGCCCACCAACCGCTTCGTCACGCTCTTTTACGGCGAGCTTGACCCGGCGACAGGCGGGCTCTCATTCGTCAACGCAGGACACAATCCGCCACTCATCGTCCATGCGGGCGGCACGGTCGAAGAGT
>CBDUCU010000689.1:0-2156 GCA_965365725.1 uncultured bacterium
GTCGCATCAACTTTGTTCGTCTCAATCGACGGAGGGCGCACGTTTCGCTCAATCACAGGGCGCACACACATAGACTATCACGCGCTTTGGATCGACCCCGAAAATCCGCGCCGGATGTGGCAAGGGCAGGATGGCGGCGTGGCCGTCTCTTACGACGCAGGCGAGACTTGGGAGTATGTCAACAATTTTGCGGCGGGACAGTTCTATCAGATCACAGCAGACAACCGACAGCCGTTCTACTACGTGATGGGCGGACTACAGGACAACGGCACCTGGACCGGCCCTTCGCGGACGCGTGAACCGGCGGGGATTCTCAACGACGATTGGCGTATGGTCTCTTTCGGCGACGGGTTTTTCGCCATCAATCATGCTGACGACCCAGAACTCTATCTCACCGAATCACAGGGCGGTAACATCGTCCGCACAGACATGCGAACGCGCGAGCAGCAGCTTGTCGTCCCGTACATGGGCGACGACAGTGGCCCGGCTGAAAATCTAAAATACCGTTTCAACTGGAACGCGCCCATCATCCAATCGCCACACGACAAAAATACCGTCTATATCGCCGGCAACGCCGTCTTCAAATCTACCGACTTCGGAAAAACTTGGAGTCAGATTAGCCAAGACCTGACCAACAACGACAAGTCGAAACAAAAAGAAGCGGGCGGCCCAGTCGCTTTTGAGAATACTGGCGCTGAGTATTATGCAACCATCATCAGCTTCGCCGAGTCGCCGGTAAAGCCCGGACTGCTTTGGGCTGGAAGCGACGACGGCAATCTGCAAATCTCAAACGACGGTGGACGCAACTGGACGAACGTGATTAAAAACGTGCGCGGGCTTGCCGCCAATTCGCCCGTCTCACACGTCGAGCCATCTCGCACGGCTGCCGATACGGCTTATGTCTCTTTCGACCGTCACCAGCTCGACGACTTTCGTCCCTACGTCTTTAAGACGACCGACGGCGGCGGCACCTGGCGCAACGTGACGGGTAATCTGCCCGCGAACGCGCACGTCTGGGTTGTCAAAGAAGACCTCAAAAATCCGCGTCTTATCTATGCGGGCACGGAGCTGGGGCTGTATGCGTCATACACGGGCGGTGAGACGTGGACGTTTCTCGGTCTCAAAAATCTGCCGCGCGTGGCCGTCCACGACATCGTCATCCATCCGCGCGAAAACGACCTCATCCTCGCCACGCACGGGCGTTCAATCTGGATTCTTGACGATGCCACGCCAATTCAACAATCGACTCCTGAGATTCTTCGCAGCGACGCACACCTCTTTGACGTGCGACCCGCTCTGCGACATGCGACGCGTTTTACGCGCTACGGCATCGGCGATAAAGTCTTTACCGGCGCAAACCCACCCTACGGCGCGCTTATCAGCTACTATTTGAGGACGAAGCCCGACGACAAAATTAAGCCCAAGATTCAGATTATCGACGCGCGCGGCAAGGTCATTGCCGAGCTTGAGAACATTGCGAAGGAGCAAGGTCTGAACCGCGTCTCATGGAATCTGCGCTACGGCGGCCCGCAGGTGAGAAGGCCGCCGACAGATGAAGAAGTGCAGTTCACAGGCCCGCCGCGCGGCCCGCAGGTGTTGCCCGGCACATACACCGTAAAGCTCGTTGTCGGCGACAAGAGTTTTGAGAGAAAGGTCGAAGTCCAGCTTGACCCGACCATCAATGTGTCTGCCGCCGACCTTCAATCGCAGTTTGACATGGCTTTGAGATTGCGCGACATGCAATCGACGACCAACAACGCGTTGCGCACGCTCGACAGTCTTAAAACTCAGATTGAATTTATCGAGCGCACGGTCAAGGATAGATTGACGGATGTCCCCAAGGAGCTTTCTGACAGACTCACAGCGCATAAAAAACAGGTCGAAGATTGGCAGGGCAAACTTGCGCAGCCCGAAGGCGGACTTGGATTTTCAGGCCGCGCGCAACTCGTTGACCGCATCGGCGGGCTGTTTTTTACCATCGACGGAGCTAATGCCGCGCCCACACCCGCACAACGCGAATTTTTTGCGGAGATTCAGAAGGAATATGCGCAGAAGATTGGTGAGGTAAACAGGTTTCTCTCTGAAATTGTTCCGCAGGTCAACGAGCTTTTACGACGGAACAATGCCCCGACCCTGATGACGGGCAAACCAATAGA
>CBDUCU010000690.1:0-2156 GCA_965365725.1 uncultured bacterium
GGCCGGACGGCGGTGAGCTAATCTTCTCGCTCGGCCCCGAAGCGTTCGACCCGGAGCCGGACAAGGAGTGGCGCACAGCAGCCCTACTCTCTGGCGACACGCGCAGCCTCAACTATTACTTCGTCGCCGCCGCTTCGGGTTTCAGAGTCCGCCCGGCGACGGCGTTCGACTGGGAGCGTGCCGAGCAGGTCTTACACAGCCGCCACCAGATTCTCGCCAACGACCGACAGTTCCCCGGCAACCCGCCCACGCACACCGAAGATGAAGTCAGGTACAACGGCAAGGCGTACAGGAAGAGTGGAGACTTCTGGGCGGGTGTCGTCGCCTGCGCTGCGGCGGGCGGTAAGCATCTGGCCGTCTTCAGCTTCGACACGCCGGACAAGACGCGCAAGGACGCGAGCAGCAATTTTTTTCTCTTTCTCGGCGGCGGCGGCCCCGAGCGCGGTGATATTCACGTTGACGTATATAACACTGAGAGCGGAAACCGTCTGCTCTCCGCCAAAATCCCATTCGGCCCCGAACACCTCAAGCCTTCCGGCGTTTTCGAGGCCGCAATGTGGGTTGACGGCCAGTATCTTGTCTCGCCGCTCGACCCGTACTCCAGAAGCTGTCTTCTCATAAAAGTGTCTTCCAACTAACACCGGAGTTCAAACGTTATGTTGCGTCCTCGCCTCATCCCCTACTGCGCAGCACTTTTGCTCGCGCTCGCCGCATCACTCTCTGCCCAGATCATCACACAGGACACCTCCCAACTGACGATTCACAACCGCGACGCTCGCGCCGCCGTCGCCCCGGCCAACACCGCCGCGACTTTTATCGAGATCATCGCCGACCCAGCATCGGTCGGAGGCGATTTGCTCATCGTGACCTCAGACCGGCCCGGCATAATCGTCTCGCTCGTTCTGCCGAATGTGGATGAAGTCAACGCTTCAAATGTCGAGGCTTCAGGCTTCGGCATGACCGTCATCGGCGCGGACGAGCCGCGCAACGGCCCTATCCCAACCGTCCTCTCCGCACCGGGCACACATACCGTCTTTATCTTCCCGGCGGGCGCGGCGAGCGGCATCTATAAAGTCAAGCTTGATTCAACCAGCGTCGCAAGCCCGGCGCTTGTGCTTTCCAACTACTTCTCCTCTTCGTCAATTAGGGCGGGGGTGGACACAGACGGGCTGTATCGCGTCGGTGATCCCATCGTCATTGCGGGCATCGTGCTCGACGACAACACGCCGGTCGTCGGCGCGCAGGTCAAGGCCGTCATCGATGATGCGAACGACCCTGCTGCCGCGCCGCGGGAGGTCGTGCTGCAAGACTTCGGGCCGGGCGACGATGCGCCGGGCGACGGTATCTACTCGGCCATCATCGCCGCCGAGCGTCCGGGCAAATTCTCTGTGGCCGTACACGTGTCGGGGACTACTTCGTCCGGCGTGCAATACTCACGCGTCGCCAGCAAGAGTTTCGAGGTTATCGAGCCGCCGGCAAGTTTCGTCTCCTTCTCCGACGAGGGCATAGACGACGACTTCAACGGCCAGATGGACAGGGTCGCGCTACACGCAAATCTCGACGTGCAGACAGCCGGGAAATATCATTTCACCGTTACGCTCGTCGGCACCAATGGCAAAGAGATCAACGCTAACGGTTTTGCCGATCTACAACCGGGGGAGCAGCGCATCTCAGCCTCGTTTACGGCAGGAGCACTCTACTCGATGCTCGGCATCGGCGGGCCTTACCAGATAAAGGATGCGCTCCTCACGCTTGAGGGCGCTCCGCAGGATACGCTCACAGACTTTCGTCGGGACGCAGGCAATACGGCTGCCTACTCGCTCACAGCGCTTGGGCCGAAGCTGGCCTTCACGGGTAACAACAGCGCGCAGGGCATCGACATAAACGGCAACGGTAAGTTTGACTTCCTTGCGACGCTGGCCGAAGTTTCTGTCGTCAACCCCGGCTACTACGAATGGAGCGGCATTCTTATGGATGCTTCAGGCGGCGAGCTGGCTTTCGCAAGCGGCGAAGGTTTCCTCTCTGCCGGCAACAACATCATCGATTTTAACTTTGACGGGCGACGCATCGGCGGTCAGGGGCAGGACGGCCCCTACTCCATCGAGTCGGTGCTGCTGGCCGGGGCGGGCAACTCGAAAGTCGTCAACAAGCTCTTT
>CBDUCU010000691.1:0-2146 GCA_965365725.1 uncultured bacterium
GTCTCGAATCCTTCGGGCACGGCATCGGTTCCGAAAAGTATCCGATCCTGATACTTGTCAAAAAACTTGCGCGCCGCGCGCGGCTGCCGTCCAAGCTCGCCGATGCGCGCGCCAATCTCGACGTGCATATTCTTGTAGCGGTCGAGCCATTCGGAGACCCAACCCAAATCCTCTGCGTTGCCGATGTGGAGGACGACAAACTGCGTGCGCGGGTGGCGCGCGACGACGCGGTTGCGCGCTTCGTGCAATTCGCGGTTTGAGGGAAAGTCCTGCCCGTGAAAAGACCAGTCGGGGTGCGCGCTCAGCTCTTCGTAACGCTCGTTCGTCTTATCGGTCGGCAGAAAAAATGCTTCCGGGTCGGAGGTATGAATTGCAACGGGCAGACGGTTTGCGCCCGCCGCCTCCCACATCTGATCGAAACGCTTGTCGTCAACCTTGACGAGCGGCCCCTTCGTCCCCTGCTCGCGCAGATAAAGACCGAGCGCCTTTGTCAGCTTGATGCCTTTTGCACCGACGCGCTTGGCGTGCTCGATCTGCTCGGCTTGAAAGCGCGGATAGTTCGGCTCGGTAAAACGAGCGAACCAGGGCTCTGTAAAGACGACAAAACGCTTGGGATGCGCCTGTTGCCAGTAGCGTATGTTCTCTTCGAGAATCGGCCCGTAGCCGCCCGTCAGGTTGACCATCATGCGGACGTTGCGCCGATCCATCACGGCCAGAGCCTTTTCAGGCGTGGTGTTGTAGCGCGGCTTTTGAGAGTCGCGCGGAGTCCATGACAGGTGCGTGTGAAAGTCTATGGCGGGAAAACGCGCGCGTTCAACTTTCGTCTCCGCAACGTGCAGCATGCTCTTCGGCACATAGTCTTCAAGCGGCAGCTTTGCTTCTTTTGGCGGCCCGCCGCGCTGCTGCGCTAGCCCCGTCTTTCCGCTCGCGGCGAGAAAGCCGGCGGCGGCTGCAAAACTCGTCATCCATTCTCTTCGATTGAGCTTACTCATGATGATTCGTGACCTCTAAAAAGGATTGCCCGGCGCGCATCTTTCGTGCCGGTTTTGCGCCCCTCACCTTTCATTGAGAATTCGTCTCGTCTTCAAGCCCGACCTTGTTGCTGCGGTATGGACGAAAGTCGCTTCCCCAATCAACGCCCTTCACCTCAAGCGTCATCCTCTCGCCGTCCACGCGCACGAGCACATAGTGATATGGGTTGTCGCCGCGCGCGGGGCCGGGCCTCACCAAATGTTCGAGATGCACGCGGCTCGCCTCGTTCGCTTTCAGATAATCGGCCACAGCCGGTTCACCATAATGAGCGTAGAGCGGCGCACCGCCGCCGCCCGTCACAATCATGTCCATGCGCCGCTTTACGCCCGCAGCGTCCGTGTATCTTTCAACCCAGTGCTCGAACAGGTGTTCGTGTCCGGCATAGATGGCCCTCACGCGGTGCGTTCTAAAGAGCGGAATGTAGCGAGCGCGCAAAATTGCCGAAGGTCGCTCGATGCGCGCGCCGCCGTGCGGCCCTGACGAAAACGGCGGATGATGAAAGAAGGCCGCTACATGTTGATAGCGCTTCCGATCCAGACCTTCGAGCTGTGTGCGCGCCCACTTGAATTGCGTGTCGTCGTCGGCGATGTTTGAGTCGAGCGCGATGATAAAGGTGTTGCCGTAACCGACGGCAAAGGTCGGATAGCCCGAAAGCCTGCGCGTCGCGCCGTCGGGCGGGATGAGCTGAGAGACGGCTGACAGATAGTTGCTCAGACCCCTCTGACGGTCGGGCGAATCGAGCGAGGCGGCACCCGTCACATCGTGATTGCCGGGAGCGAGAAAGTAGGGCACGCCGCCCTCTGTCGTCAGACGATTGATTAGATCGACAAAGCTCGCGTTCCATTGTCGCGCCACGCGCCCGTCAACGACCGCGTCGCCTGATTGCAGAACAAAGCGCACGGGAAAAGGCGTTTTCTCCATCCGTTTGATCGTCTCCAACATCGAGTCAACGATCAGTGAATGTTCATATTGAATGGCCTCGCCGTCTCTGCGCCCGCGCGTGTCGCCATAGACGATGTAAGAGAAACGCGTCTCGGCTGCCGACTTCTCTTCGGGCGGCAAGGGATTGCGCGGCGGGGCGATGGCCCTCACCTGCGTCTGAGCCGCGCTTTGC
>CBDUCU010000692.1:0-2139 GCA_965365725.1 uncultured bacterium
GATCGTCGAGACGGCCAAGCGGACGGGCGCGCGCGTGGCGGGGCCGATCCCGCTTCCCACGTCAAAGAATAAGTGGACGGTCTTGCGCTCGCCGCACGTCGATAAAAAGTCGCGTGAGCAGTTTGAGATTCGCACGCACAAACGCTTGATGGACATTCTCGACCCGACTCCGCAGACGGTTGACGCGCTGATGAAGCTCGATCTGCCTGCGGGCGTGGACGTGGAAATCAAGGCTTTCGGAAGACAGTAATAAGCTATCAGCTTTGAGCGATCAGCTTTTAGCTTTTACATCTGGAGTACATACCCAGAGTGCAATAGAAGTTGAAGGCCAACGGAAACGATTTGGCTTAAAGCTAATGGCTAAAAGCTAACAGCTCTTGAGGATTTGTGATGATTAACGGAATCATCGGTAAGAAGGTCGGGATGACGCAACTGTTTGCACCGGATGGGACGGTCACGCCTGTGACGGTCATCAAGGCCGGCCCTTGCGTCGTCGTACAGAAGAAGACCTCCGCCGGCAAGGATGGCTACGACGCGGTACAGCTCGGGTTGGTTGAAGACCGCCCCGTCAAGCTCAAAAACGTCAACAAGCCGATGCGCGGGCACTTTGAGAAGACTGGCGGCGGGCTTCCACCCACGCGCGTTCTCAAGGAACTGCGGACGGAAGGGCCGGTCGAACAGAACGTGGGCGACCAGGTACTGGTTGACCTCTTTGGCGAAGGCGATGCGATTGAAGTCATCGGACAGTCGAAGGGTCGCGGCTTTCAGGGCACGATCAAGCGACACAACTTTAAGCGCGGCCCCGAAACGCACGGCTCGATGAACGTACGTCGTCCCGGTTCAATCGGTCAATCGGCTTACCCGTCGCGCGTCATCAAGGGCACGCGTTCGTCCGGTCATATGGGCGACCGTCGCGTCACACTCAAAGGTTTGACGGTTGCGCGCGTCGATATCGAAAACAATCTTCTGATGATCCGAGGCTCGGTGCCCGGCGCCAACGGAAGCGTTGTTGTGGTGAAGAAGTCAAAGAAATAGCTGTTAGCCTTTAGCAATTAGCCGGACAAGAGCTAAGAGCTAAGAGCTGCGAACGGAGTGAAGCAATGCCTACCGTCAAGGTGCGCAATCTAAAGAATGAAGAGGTCGGCGATCTCGAACTCTCCGATGCAGTGTTTGGCGCGGAGCTGAACGAGGCGCTGATTCACAGCGCGGTCAAAGCCCATCAGGCGGGCGCGCGTCAGGGGACTGTCGGGACGAAGACGCGCGGCGACGTGTCGGGTTCGGGCCGCAAGCTCTGGAAACAGAAGGGGACGGGACGTGCGCGTATCGCGTCGATTCGTTCGCCTCTGTGGAAGGGCGGCGGAAACGTTCACGGCCCACAAGCACGCGATTGGTCGCAGCCCCTGCCAAAGAAGATGCGGCGCGGCGCGCTTCGCTCGGCTCTTTCGGAGCGTCTGCGCGAAGGCAATTTGATTGTTATCGACGGCTTCTCTTTAGAGCAGCCGAAGACAAAAGATTTTGTCGGCGCGCTTGCAAAGCTCGGCATTGAGGGCAAGGCGTTGGTCGTCGATTCGGTCGAGAACGGTAATCTTCTGCTTGCCTCGCGCAACGTCAAAGGCACAAAGGTCGTCGGCTCGTCTGCAGTCAATATCTACGACGTGCTCTATCACGAAAAGCTCGTTGTTTCGCGCACAGCCGCAGAAGAGTTGGCGCGCGCTCTCGACCCCAAGTCGAAGACAAGCGCAAGCGACGACGTGACAACGAAGGGCGCGGAAGCTGATACCGAGGAGGCGGCGTAAAACGATGCGAACAGTTTGGGACATCATCAAGTCGCCGGTCATCACGGAGAAGGCGCTCGTCCTCAAGGAAGAGTCGCAAGATGGTCGCCAGCTTTTGACCTTCCGCGTTGATGTGCATGCAACGAAGCCTGAGATCAAATCGGCTGTTGAGCGCATCTTCAACGTGCAGGTTGACTCAGTACGCACGGTCAACTACGAGGGCAAGAAGATTAGGCGCGGTCGCTTTGAGGGTCGCCGCCCGTCGTGGAAAAAGGCGTACGTCACGCTCAAGGCGGGACAAGAGGCTTTCGATTACGGCGAATCAATTTAAGAGTCGTTAGCTGTTAGCAATTAGCTTTTAGCT
>CBDUCU010000693.1:0-2138 GCA_965365725.1 uncultured bacterium
GTACTTCGCTGCGTGCGCGTCGATGCGGGAATGTCGCCGCCGACAGAGACGGCGCTGCCGTCAGCCTGTTCCAGGTCGGGCTGCGCGCTGACGATGTTCTGACATTTCGGGCATCGCACGGTAAATGGACGCGTCGGAATCTTCGCATCGTCAAGCTGCAAGCGCGTTGTGCAGTTCGGGCAGGAAATAATCATAATCTGTTAATTGTCGGTCGTTAGTTGTCCGTTGTAATCGTCTTCTAATTTGTGCCTCTTAATTATTTGGGGCAAGTTGCCAAAAAACTATTGACGGCTGACGACCGACAACGGACGGCTTTTCAGTCAATCATATCCAACATTGAGGTCGGCGCGGGCTTGCGCGCGGCGTTAAACTTCGAAGTGAATTTGGGCGTTGCGCTTTGCTGGCCGCCAGTTCCCATAAATTCGTCGGAGGCCGACATGCCTTTGAGCGCGAGCATGAGGTTGTTTGGATTGGTGGCAAAGGCCAGCCCGTCTTCGAGCGTGATGGTCTTGCGCTCGATCATCTGTTTGATGACGAAATCAAAATCCTGCATGCCGTCGATGCGGCCATCCCGCATCGCATCGAGCAGAGACTTGCCCTGCGATTCGCCTTCGGCAATGTATTCGCGCGTGCGCGGCGTTGATTTGAGAATCTCGACCGCCGCGATGCGGCCACCATCGTCTGCGCGCGGTATCAAACGCTGCGAGATGATGTAGCGAAAGGTCTGCGCAAGACGCGTGCGGATAACCATCTCTTCATTCTTGGGATAGAGACCGATGATGCGGTCAACCGTTTTTGATGCGTCGATGGTGTGCAGAGTGGAAAGCACAAGGTGCCCGGTCTCGGCTGCTTCCAGTGCAATCTCGGTCGTCTCATAGTCGCGCATCTCGCCGATGAGAATGACCTTCGGAGCCTGGCGCAGCGCGGCGCGAAGAGACGAAGGAAAGTCGCGCGCGTCCGTGCCGATCTCGCGTTGGTTGATGGTCGAGTTTTTGTGTCCGTGCAAAAACTCGATGGGGTCTTCGATGGTAACGATATGATAATGGTGTCGCTCGTTGATGAGGTCGATGACGGCGGCGAGCGTTGAGGATTTGCCTGAGCCGGTTGGCCCCGTGACAAGCACAATGCCGTTGCGCAGCTCGGCGATGTCGCCGAGTTGTTTTGGCAGCTCGAGCGATTCTATCGTCGGCACATCGGTCGGGATCACGCGCATGACGATTGAATAGGTGTTGCGCTGCTGAAAGATGTTGACGCGAAAGCGCGTGCGCGACGGAAGCGAGTAGCTGAGATCGGTCGAGCCTGTGTGGACGAGACGATTGGCGGCCTCAGGGTTTCCGCGCATCAGCGTCAAAGCAATCATCTCGGTCTGGTAGGGCGAGAGCTTTTGCATGCCGAGCGGTTGGACGGGCATCAAACGCCCGTTGACTTCAACTTGCGGCGGCTGCCCGACGGAGAAGTTAAGGTCGCTGATCTTGTCAGAGACGAGCAGCATCCGCTCGATGATGGGCGGCAGATCGAAAAAGCTCATGCAGTTTTTTGCGCTCCCGGTTGGTCTAGAAGAAAAGAACGGATGCGAGTGGATGTTTGGTTGGTCGCTGTCTGTGAAGTTAAAGGGCGCGGCCATCAATGCTCGTCAGGCCGAACAGCATTGTGACGCAACAGACGCAAAAAAGCAAGTTTAAACTTTTAACTCGTATTATTTTAACAGTTGAGGGCTTGGCTCAAAGACTCTTTACAGCGCCAGAAGGTCGTTGATTTGTCGCGTCCGTGATGTAATTTCAGAGGGGTTGGCGGCAGGCAAAAGTAGTGCACTGATGAAGGCTACGCTATCCGCGCCGGTTTCGATGCAGGCGCGCGCGTTCTGCAAACTGATGCCGCCGATGGCGACGAGCGGGATATCGCCGACAGTCTCGCGCACGCGCTTCAGACCTTCAAGGCCAACCACCGGATCGGGATTCTCCTTCGACGTGGTCTTAAAGATCGGCCCGACAGCAATGTAGTCAACAGGCATCCGTGCGGCCTCGCTTGCCTGCGCAACGCTGTGCGTCGAAAAACCTATAATCGCGCTCGCGCCCAAAACCTTGCGCGCGGCTTCGGGTCTTAAGTCGTCCTGTCCGAGATGCACGCCGTCTGCTCCG
>CBDUCU010000694.1:0-2110 GCA_965365725.1 uncultured bacterium
GTTTCCTACATCATCACGGAAGATGAGAAGCGCGCCTTCAAGAAACTTGCCACCGACGAAGAGCGCGAGCAGTTTATCGAAATCTTCTGGCGACGGCGCGATCCAGACCCGGACACCGAAGAGAACGAATACCGCGAAGAGCATTACGAGCGCATCGCTTACGCCAACCAGCACTTTGCCTCAGGCATTCCGGGCTGGAAGACGGATCGCGGTCGCATCTACATCATGTACGGCCCGCCGCATGAGAAAGAGTCGCATCCGATGGGCGGCTCTTACGAGCGTCCGATGTATCATGGCGGCGGCTCGACAACGACCTACCCGTTTGAAACATGGTTCTATCGTCATCTGCCCGGCGTAGGCTCCGGCATCGAGATCGAGTTTGTCGATCCGACCGGTTCGGGCGAGTATCGAATTGCGCGTTCGCCCGAAGAGAAGGACGCGATGCTCCACATCCCCGGCGCTGGATTGACGCTGGCCGAGCAGTTGGGGCTTTCGTCAAAGGGCGACCGCATCTCAGGTCTCGGCGGCTACGGCTACTCCGGCCCCTACGCTCGCTCGCAGGACAGCCCCTTCGACACTTTGATTCGCAACGCGCAGCTCTTCACGCCACCCGAGGTCAACTCGGTGCTTGAAAAGTCGCTTCTCAACGAGGCCAGTACGGGCGCGGTTGAAGAAGACGCTCTGCGGTTCGATTTGCGTATCGACTTCTTTAAGCGCGACGAGGGCAGCGTCGCCACAGCTTTTACCATTCAGACCGATAACAAAGAGCTGACCTTTAACGACGTGGGCGGCGTGCAGACGGCGCGTCTCAACGTCTTTGGTCGCGTGACCTCAGTTTCGGGCCGGCGCGTCGCTACTTTTGAAGACCCTGTCACGACCACCGCGACCGTCGAAGACCTCGATCAGAAAAAGGAGATGAAGTCTGCCTATCAGCGTCTGCTCGGACTTGCGCCGGGCACGTACAAGGTCGATGTCTTTGTGCGCGACGTAAACTCCGGTAAGCTCCACGTCGTCCATCAGGGCTTCACCGTCCCGCGCTACGATGCAAAACAGCTTGCCACTTCGACTATCATCCTCGCCTCGCGTCTCAACAGCCTTTCGGGTCAGCCCGTCGTCGGCATGTTTACCATCGGCAACTACAAGGTGATTCCGAACGTCTCCGGCACATTCAAGCGCGGGCAGGACATCGGCATCTACGCGCAGATTTACAATGCAGGGATTGATCAGACCACTTTGCGTCCTTCGGTCGATGTTGAATACGCGCTTGTCAAAGACGGCAAGGACGTATTTCGTCAGGCGGAAGACTGGAACGGTCTATCCGATTCGGGCCAGCGTCTGACGCTCGCCAAGCTTTTGCCGACCGCGCAGCTTGCGCCCGGCGACTACGAGCTTCAAATCCGCATACGCGATCAGGTATCCGGACAGAAGCTTTCGCCCACGTCGAAATTTACCGTCGTCGCTGACAAGTAATCGGCGCAACTCAAAAGAACTAACGCATCAGGCGGCGCGCTCTGCCATAGAGCGCGCCGCCTGATTTTTTACTAGACCAATTTACGTTTGAGCCGTCAATAAAAGTTTAGAGGATGTTAATTGAAACGGTCGCGCACGCGCCCACCTCTAAACGATTGGTAAACTGATATGCAAACCTCCGCTCTACGGCCAGGGGATGACTTTGCCGCGCGGCGTTGGCTGCGGGTTGGGTTGAGCGGGGCGTGTGCTCTGCGTCGGTGGGGCGGCTGTTTGTGTTGAATCGGGGCGCGGCGAGCGCGAAGGCGCAGCAGCAGCACCGCCGTCCGCGTCCTGCATCGCCTTCTTCTCAGAAGCTCTCTCGCTGGTCGAAGCATTGTCCGCTTGACCTGCTTGCACGACCGAAGGCTCTCTGCCTGTGGATGCAGCGACGGGCGAGCGCATTTGTGCATTCGGATTGAAACCGCGCACAGCACCGCCTGCGGCGCTAGGACTCGGCGGTTGGTTGATAGTTGCGGGCAAAGCGCTTGCATCGAGAGGCGCGGGTTGAGTCTCCGGCGTGACGACTTCGCTCACAGGGTTTTGCGCAAGCGGCTCTTGAGACGTGGCAGGCTGGATGGGCGAGACGGGTTGCGCGGCTTCG
>CBDUCU010000695.1:0-2102 GCA_965365725.1 uncultured bacterium
TTGACCGGCCGTCTGCTAAAACCGCCTCATAAAGTCGTGCGTAACGTTCAAGCCCCGTGCGGCTCACATCGAAAAGTCTTTCGGCAACGCCGCGCGCGTGGCTGCGCGTCGTCGCCGCGTCAGCCGCCATCCTGCCGACAATGTTGACGGCCTCGCTATAGCAATCCCGGTCGAATTTTTCGACGAGCGCGCCGACGCGTTCGCGCGTTACGAGCACGTCGGAATCGCCAACGCCCGCGTTTAAGACGACGGGCAGCCCGCAGGCCAGATACTCCGCCGTTTTTGTCGGCGACGAAGCGAGCTTTGAAAAACAGGGCTTGATAAAAGCAAGCCCCGCATCGGCAGCCGAAAGATACTGCGCGACTTCGCGCGGCGCGGCAGCGAGCACCGTGTAGTCGGTTTCGCTCATGCCGCGTGCGCGCATCAATTCCCTGACCTGTTCGTGACCGCCCGGCGTGAGCCACAAGGCATGTGCGTCGGGTCTTTGATTTCGTAGCACGGAGAAAAAGTCGGCCATCTCGCCGTTCATGTACCAGCCGCCGATTGAGCCGCTATAGACGACGACAAATTTACCGCCGACTCCCATCTCGGCGCGACGCTGTGTGCGCGCCGCCGGGTCGAAACGAAAGCGTTCAAGGTCAGCACAGCAGGGAATGACTTCATGCGCGGGCGTGCGACCGCGCAGCCCCTCCCAGTCCTTGATGATCTTCCAGATGGCTTCGGTCAGTGTGACAACGCCGTCTGATGCTGCAAAACAACGCGTCTCGGCGCGCTTTGTCAAACGATACTTTAATTCGCCTTCGCGCCAGTGGCCCGCATCCATATACTCTTCGGCGAGCAGACCGCGCACGTCGAAGATCATCCGCAGGCCAAAACTTTTTTTCAGAGCACGCGCCATCACAGCCGGGACGTGGCTGCGCGCATGCGCTAGCTCAATCCTGTTTTGTCGCACGAGCCGTCGCGCGTAACGAATGCCTGCGAAAACGTCGTAGGCGGTTGCCGGCAAAGAGAACCTTTGGTGATAACGCAGCCGATGCCACTCGATCCCATCGGCGGCAAGCTCGCGTTCGAGCTGCGCGCAGATCTCAACGCCTTCCGAAGTAAAAGCGCGCAGCCGCTCAAAGCTAAGGAGCGTGAACCGCACGCCGCGCGCGCGCGCAAGCTCGCGCAGGTATGGGATGACCTGACTCTGGCCCAGAGGGTCGAGCATCCCGTTGTAAGAGATAAAGAGCACGCGCCGTCCTTCAAGCGACATGGAACGCGCACGCCCCTCTCAAAATTTGAAACGATTTCGTCAAGCTCTTTTCAAAGTCCTTTATGCTCTGGCTTCGCGCGAAGCGCCTGCGCCCAGCCGATAAATGTCGCCGCGTCAATCGTCAAAATCAGCCCGGCCACGCCAAGCAGTTGCGCCGGGTTGAGCGCCCACCAAAGACTTCGCCCTTCGCGCCGCGCAAAGATGCTTTTAGCCGCGCGCGCAAACAATGCGAGCGGCAAAAACAGAAGCCACCAGGCGCTATGAAGGACGGCCAATGCGACGAAGACCGATGCGACCAAATATTGACGCGCCACGCCGTAATGCCAGAAACGCTCGCGCCCCGCCCAGACGTTGTGACGAGAATAGAGCACGAACTTACGAAACGTGCTGGCGAGATTTGGTCGCAGATGCCACCAGACGGTTGCGCGCGGCGACCACGCAATCTTAAACCCTCGTCGCTCGACCTCCTCCATAAACATCAAATCTTCAGCCGCACGCAGATCAGGAAAGCCGCCCACCTTTTGCCACACCTCGCGTCTGAGCAGCGACGACGCGATAAACGGCCCGCGAATTCGTCCTTCGGGCCGGGCGTGTTTTGGCGGCGGATACGTTAGCGCCGCGCAACGTTCAAAAAAGGTCTCCGTCACCGGCTCGAAATTTCCATAGACGATGTCAACCGAAGGGTCTGTGCAAACAACGTCGGTCAGACGCTCAAGCCAATCCGGTTCGAGTCGATTGCCCGCGTCCGTCAGCGCGACCCACTCATAGCGCGCCGCCTCGATGCCGATGTTGCGTCCCCTGCCCGGCGTGGCCTCTCCGGCCTCGACGACGCGGATCGAAGCGTCGC
>CBDUCU010000696.1:0-2101 GCA_965365725.1 uncultured bacterium
GGCATACATTTTTCCTACGAGCGTTATTTGCAGAACCGTTTACGCGAAGAGTTTGGCTTTTTCGCCACGCCCATTCGCATCAGCGAGCGACACAAAAAGAAAAAGAGGTCGGATGATAGGGCTAGAGGCTAGGAGAAAGCATTTAATCCATTCCTAATCTCTAATCTCTATCTTTTGATCTCTATCCTCTGGCGTATATGACGCTCCCCGACGATTCAAATTTCAAAGAGCTTTTCGCGCGCATGAACGACGCGGCGCTCGTCGTTGACCAAGCGACCAGCGAAGTGTTGTCGGTCAACGACGCGCTGGCGGCGCTGGCCGGTCGTTTAACTGTCGAATTGAAGGGCGCGGAGCTCTCTTCGCTGCTTTCGCTTGAAGGCGTTGCGCATTATTCGTTTGATAAAGCATCGGGGAGCATCTTTGCAGGAAGCGGCACGGGCTGGCTGCCCGTCAAGGTCGAACGAGTCGCGTGCGTTTGGGAGGGCAGAGAGGCGAGCCTGCTGCTTGTGCGGCGCACGCGACACACGCGCGACGGCGAGTATGAGGTTCTGAGCCCCGACGAAGTAAGCGCGCTCTTCGATTATTTGCAGGAAGCGACCGAGCAGGTCGAAGTGGTCAACCGCGTGGTCGCTGCCGTCAATTCGAGCCGCACCATCGACGAAGTCTTTGATTTGGCAAGCGTGCAGATCAGCACGCTCGTGCCCTTTGACCGCGCCTCAATCGCGCTGGTTGAAGAGGACGGCGAATTGCTACGCGTGTTCGCGCTTTCGGGCGAGCACAGCGCGCCGCTCTCGGTCGGTTCGACAGGGCCTTTGCGCGGCTCCGTCACCGAATTCGCGCTCAGGGAGCAACACACTGTCTTTATTCCCGACCTTGCGGTCGAGACGCGATTTATCGCTTACGACGATTTGCGCGAAGAAGGGTTTCGTTCCGCCGTCTGTGTGCCGCTTTTTTCAATGAAGCGCGCCGTCGGAAGCTTAAATCTCACAAGCCGCACGCCCGAGGCATACAATCGCCGCCACCTGCTGGCACTCGAAAGGCTCGCCGCGCCCCTCGCCATCGCAATCGAGAAAGTTCTGCTGCTCGAACAATCAGAGCGGCGCGCGCGAGAGATGGCCGACCGCGCAGAGGAGTTGAGTGGTCTGTTTGAGATTTCAAGAACCTTCTCGACTCTCATGGACACTTCGGAAATAAGCGAACGGCTGGCCCGCTCAATCGCCAAGCTGGTCGGCGGGGAAATCTGTCTGATTGCCACTTACGACCGTAAACACAACGCTGTGCGCGCCGAGAGCCTTGGTTACAACACTCCGCCCGAACTCGTACAGGAATTCCATTTCAAACTCGACCGCGACGGTCGCAACGCGCCGCTTTATCAAACCGGCGAGTCTTTTCTCTCAAACGATCCGGCAAACGACCCGCGTCTTAATCGAGATTTTGTCAGGCGTTACGGGCTGCGCTCGGTTTTGAGCGTGCCGATGAAAATCAAGCGCGAGCTGATCGGATTTATCTATGTCGCCAATCGCTCCGAAGGATTTCGTGAGCGCGACATGCGTCTGCTGGAAATATTCTCCGCGCAGGCGGCTGAAACCATTGTTAATTCACGCCTGTTTTTAACGATCCAGGCGCAGGCCGAGCGCGAGGCAATCGTCAATCGGCTCTTGCTCTCTTTGCAACGCGGAGGCGAGCCGCGCAATAAAATCAACTCCGTGATCGAGCGCATCGGACAGGTGCTCGATCTCGACCGTTGCATCATCGTTCTTTTCGCCGAGGGCGATCATCAAGACTACTACGGCGAATGGTGCGCCGAAGGCGTTGAGGCGATTACGCATCTCGAAGACGTGCGCGAGCGTTCGCCCGTCCGTTACGCCTTGCGCACCGCGCGCCGCCCCATCTTTGCATCCGACGTCTCAAAGCATCCGCTCGCCGCAGGACTTGAGGACATTGTCGAGCGCACGCAGGTCAAAAGTCTTTTGATCGTGCCGATCATGCATCTCGGTCGCGTCATCGGCTCTTTGAGCGCGCATCAAACGCACAGCTATCGAGAATGGGGCGAGGACGACATCGATCTGCTCGTCGCCGTTGCCACACACGTCGGCGCGAC
>CBDUCU010000697.1:0-2078 GCA_965365725.1 uncultured bacterium
GACCGCGAGAATCGATTCAGGCAGACGAGGGCGCACGGATTCAAAGCGCAAACGCGAAGGATCAAAGCGATTGATGCTGCCCGATGAATCGGACGTGTAGAAATGCCCGTCCGCGTCCTCGAAAAAAGTGATGTTCGTCGGGTCGGCAAGTCCGTCTGTCACACGATAGGACGTAAAGCCGTCCTTGCGCAGACAGGCAATTCCAGCGCCGTGCGTTCCCGCCCAAATACTTCCGTCTCGCGCCTCTACGAGCGAATAGACGCGCGAGCCTCGAAAGCCTTGCGCCTCGGTGTAGTTCTTAAACTCTGAGCCGTCAAATTCAGTGAGGCCGCCGTAAGAGCCGACCCAGATGTGCCCGTCGGAAGTTTCGATGAGCGCGGCGACGCGGTTGTTAATCAAACCATCATCTTTGAGAAAAAGCCGTGCGTCGCCGGGCTGTGCGGGGAGCGGGGCTTGCATTGAGCCGGCGTGCGCGGCGCGTCGTTGGAGTTTGTGCCACGGCGCGCCGCCCGTCTCTGCGTATTCGGAACTGGGCACGAAGACGATCAGGCCGCGCTCATGCCCGACCCAGATGCGCCCCGCGCGGTCGCGCAAAAGCGCAAGTGAAACGTCTCTGTCCGCCTCGGGCAAGACCGCGAAACGAGAGGCGCGTCCGTCCGGCGCAAGACGCACGAGACCGTATTTGGTCGCCACCCACAGCGCGCCGCTTGCGTCTTCTGTAAAGTCCCAAACCTGTACGACGCGCTCCTGCTGCTCGGAGAAGCCCATCGAAAAACGCTCGAAGCGTTCTTCGCCCGGAGCTAAAACGTAGAGTCCCGCGTCAGAGCCAGCCCACAAACGATTCGCCCCGTCTTCGTAAAGCCGATTGACGCGCATCGAAGCAAAATCATTGCCAACTGCATACCGAACAAAGGTGAGTCCGGCGCTTCCCTGTCGGGCGCCCAGCTCGTCGACGCGATAAACGCCGCCGCCGTTTGTCGCCACCCAGAGCGTTCGGTCGCGCCTCTCGAAAACATGATTGATTTGAGGCATCAAGCCGTCCGTGTCTCGATAGGTGATAAAGCGCGAGCCGTCGAAACGGCTGAGTCCGTTCGAGGTTGAGGCCCAGAGCAGCCCGCGCGAATCCAAAGTCACGCGCGCCACCACGTCGTATGCTAGTCCGTCGGATGAAGTGTAATACTTGAAAGGGAGTTGCTCAGCGCGTGCGCTGTGAAAGGGCGCGTGTGTGAGTGCGAGGATGACGACGGCGCATGAAAGCGCGCCTTTGAAGATGCGGGGGGCGTGCATATCAACTCTCGACGCAAGAGACGTTGTTCGCTTGAAAAATTGCCTTCGTCAGTGCAGTCGAGAGTTTTACATAAAGACGGCGGACGGTTCAACCGCCGCGTTTTTTTGTTGGGCGCGCCTGACGCTGTTTGAAAGCGCGCTCGCCGCCCGATTCGCCGAGTTTTGTGTTGGTGGGGATGGCCCCCGGTGTCGAGGGCGTGTTGTCGCGCGGGGCTTCGCCGTCGCTCCCAACGGCTTGCGAAGATTCATCCGCATAGAACTTGCTCGCCGTTTTGCGACGGCCTCTGAGCGCGGGAGTGTTCTGCTCGGCTTCGTCCAATTTCGAGGCTTGGCTGCGCTTGTCGCCCATCTGCTGGCCTCGCCTTTGCTCGGAGATGCCGGCCTTGCTCTGTGCCTTCTTGCTGACCATTCTCTTCGACCTCTGAAGAAATTTTTTGAGAGCTGTAGTGAAAATCTCAGATTTAAGTTTTCAAATTTGAAATCTCAAATCTCTGCGTCTGCGACGATCAAATATGCAACATGCTTAAGGAAAGAGAGAGCTGGTCTCATCTTTCGCGCGCACGTACAGGCTCAGGCGTTGACGCGGAAGGCACGCCTTCGCGCGGCTTGCCGTCAGTTTTGGCTTCCGGGTCGGCGGGCGGCGGAGGCGTGGCGACGAGTTTTTCGAGCGTTGCATCAAGCGCTTCGCCGATGCGCGAGACAAAGACAAATTCCAGCTCCTTGCGCACGTCTTCGGGAATTTCTTCGATGTCGGCCTCGTTGCGCTGCGGCAGCACGACGCGCCTCAGACC
>CBDUCU010000698.1:0-2071 GCA_965365725.1 uncultured bacterium
TCGTTGTCAGAGAGAATCTCTACATCCTCGCGGTCGCCCTTGATCTCGCGCATTGTGGCCGAGAGAAAAAGCTCGTCAACCTGTCCCATCGAGAGAGCTTCGAGCACGCCTTCCGCACCCGCCACGCCGAGCCCTCCGCCGCGATATTCGCTTAAGACCTCGGCCACCGTCTCGGCATCCGACTGTGCATCGTGCAACCGCATGGCCTCAAGCCCCGCTTGATAAACCTCCGACTCAGCAGCACGGATGTCGAGACTAAGCACGTCGATCACTTTGTCTTCAAGTTGTTTGGGAAGCTGCGCGCGAAGGACGGGGATGATGACTTCGTCGCCTGCGAGAATGACATGCTCGACACGATCTTTCTCGACAATCTCGGCGAGCGTCTCGACCACTTCTTTAGCGTGTTGCATGTGATAGTTTTCCGTGTGCCGTTGATAACGCATCTGCGACCAGCCGCCGACCTGCGAGCGGTTGGTCTTGATGCTTGTCACCTCTTCTTCGGTGAGCGTTGCGCCGCGTCCGAAGACGAAGATGCGCGCACGGTTGGTATCACAGACGAGCACGGCGTAGCGACGGTATTGATCGATGAGACGCGCGAGCGGGTAGAGGTGCGGCTGGTTGTAGATGTAGAGACGGTGGCCGTCGATGGGCGCGTCCAACTGCGCGGCCTCAAAAAATTCGTTTGCGCCTGAGCACGCAAAGATGGCGATGCCGTTAGCCGAAGGTCGCACGTCTTCCAGGAATTTATTGATGCGCTCAACGTCGGCATCGAAGCTTTCGCGTTCGGGCGTGTGCGGCGCGTAGGATTTAGAGCGCTCGGAAAACTCTTTGCGCAGGAAGCGTTCAAAATCGACACGGCCCTGCTCGTTGGCCTGTGCGTTGAGATACAGGCTGATGAAGGGAAGATTGGTCGGCTCAAACTGTGCGAGCCTCCCAATCAGTTTTTCTAATGACGGGCCGGCGGCCCCGCTCTCTGCCATCTTTGGTTCACCCTCCTGAGAATTTTATAGACTGCTTCAACCAATCGCTTGGCGCGACAATTTCAATGATTGCGCGCAACGCTTCCCGCAAACACGAGCGCGAGAAGCTTCCATTTGGCGAGGGGATTAAAAGGGGAATTTTCGAGATACTAGCACGCGCGCTTTCAAGGCTTCAACGCACGGGCGAGGCGCAAATCCTGTAGAGCAGCGGCAAGCCCTCCAGACGGGCACGAGCAAGCGCTCTCCCGACGCGTTTATTAGTGCGATCTTCCTTTGTGCTTCTCGATAAACCTGCGCGCAAACTCGTTGAGGTGCGGACTCTCTTTCAGTCCGATTTCCGCCGCCTCTTTTTCTGCCCGTTCAATCGTCCAGCCGTCGCGCACGACGCGCCGAATCATCCAGAATGCGCCGACGCGGATTGCGCCCGTGCAATGGATAAAGGCGGGGCGATTTTCGGGGTCGTCCGTGATCTTGAGAAACTCTTCAACCTGTTCGTCCTTCGGCTCGGCGAAGGCGACGGGGATGTTGTAGTAGCGCAGGCCGACGCGCTTCGCCTCATCGGCCTCTTCCTGCGCGCGATGCTCGCCCGGCTGTCGCAAATTGATGACGGCCTTTACGCCTTCGTCCTTTAATTTCTGTAGATGTTCTAGGCGCGGCTGCCCGCCCGTGCAGAACTCTTTGTTGACGCGCAGGAAGTTGCGTATCGGCGGCACCTCCTGTTGCCAGGCAAAAGCCGACGCAACAAAGAGCGCAATCAATGCAATCACGGTGAAGCCTCTTTTCACGATAGTTCTTCTCAACATGTTTGGCATTCTACACGACGGCCCAACTCATGCGAGCACGACCGCGCCAAATTTTTACAATCCTCAATTTTTACAATTCAACGCGCACACGCATTGTCACGCATCGAGCAGGTTTGCGTTATAATCCGTGCCATTCGCTCCCGCCCTACTAAACAACGGCCAGCGAGGCGACAAAAATTTAGCGCAACAGCAGCGCCGCCTTCGCCGCCGAATCTAAACGGAGGTTTTAATGAAACTGCCGCGCCGACACGTGAGCCGCGTCTGCTTTGTCGCCGCTCTTGCATTCCT
>CBDUCU010000699.1:0-2063 GCA_965365725.1 uncultured bacterium
CCACTCCGCGCCCGTATTCCCTTAGCGATTGACTTACACTGCGCAATTTAACGTCTCTCGAAATGGCGAAATTGAAACCCCGCGGCGAAGCATTATACTCGCCACAAAACTTGCGCGAGCAAGTATAATCGAGACGCGCGAAGACGAAACCGGAGGCTCGCAAAGAGATTTGATAACTACTACCTGCCTGCACAGCGACACGAAAAAGTTTTCAAATGGTTTTCCTGCAACTGAGCTAAGCGACTTCTGTGAGAAGGAGCAGAACGTCGTCTGGGCCGATGTTTCCGATCCGACGGGTGAAGACTTTATGGAGCTGGCCGAAGAGTTCGGCTTTCATCCGCTCTCAATCGAAGATTGTCGCAACGCACACCAACGCCCGAAGGTCGAAGAGTATCCGGGCTACTACTTTATCGTGCTCTACGAGGCGGAGTTGACGGGGCAAAGCGACGACCTTGAATTGCGCGAGCTGAACATCTTTCTCGGCAAAAATTATCTCGTCACCGTCCATAGCCGCCCCATCCGCGCTATTGAAACGGCCAAGCGTCTGTGGGGCGAATGGACTGACCGCGCCGATCAAGGCTCGGGCCTCCTCGCCTATCTTTTGATAGATTCAATCGTTGACGATTACATGCCGCTGCTCGATATTCTCAGCGAGCGCATGGACGATCTCGAAGACAGAATCTTTGCCGATTTCCAGCAGGATTCGATTCAAGACATCTTTCGTTTTAAGAAGCAGCTTCTTTATCTGCGCCGCTCGATTACGCCTTTACGAGACGTTTTCAATACGCTGCTCAGGCGCGAGCAGCCGATCTTTCCGCGCGAGACGCACCCGTATTTTCAGGACGTGTTTGACCACATCATCCGCGTTGCCGACACCATCGACACGCTGCGCGACATGCTCGGCTCGACGATGGACGCATATCTTTCGGTTTCGGGCAACCGGATGAACATGGTGATGAAGCGGCTCACATCCGTTTCGACGATTCTGATGTCGGTGACGTTGATTGCGGGAGTCTATGGTATGAACTTCGAGTTTATGCCTGAACTAAAATGGAGGTTCGGATACGTCTTCGCGCTGCTGTCAATGGTAGGCGTCGGACTCGGACTCTACTTCTTCCTCAGAAAGGTGAGATGGCTATGAGCGTCAAGAATCGTCGCTACACATTCCGCCGGAAGAAGAATAAGACGCACACGCAGGAGCTGGCGCACAGGCTCGCGCCGCTCGAAGAAATGCAGGAGTCGGCCAAGCTGCAACAGGCTGTGCCAAACGGCAAGCCCGCCTCAGGCGTGGACGATACGATTCGCGTTGACAGCTCAAGCATCAAGTTGCCAGAAAAGATCGTCGAAGAAGAGCGCGAAGGGTTCGACATCTTTCACCCAGACCCAATCGTCGTCTGGATCGCCGGATTACTGCTTGCCTTTATCGCCTTCATCGCGTGGCAAATCACGCGCATGCCGGTTAAATAAAAGGGCAAAAGGAAAAAGGTAAAAGGCAAAAGTGGGAAGGCACGCGCGGCCTCTTCACTTTTGCCTTTTACCTTTTTCCTTTTGCCTTATTCTTATGGTTTCTTTTGGACAGGACGTGCGGTGTTGTTGTTGGCCTGCGGCGCAGACGCTGGCGGAGTGCGCGGGGCCGTGTAGCCGGCGCGCGTGATGGCGATGCGTTTTTCGCGGCCCGGTGCATCGGCAATCTGGACGCGGACGGGGCGAAACTCGCCGGGCCGCGCCTTGTTCGACGGGTTGTAGCTGACGACGTACTGCGTCCGCATGTCCTTTGTAATCTCTTGCGCGATACCGGGAAGCTCCGAGAGCGACTGCGGGTAGAAGGCGCGCCCACCCGTCTCTTTGGCGAGCCGCTCGATAAGATCGACGGCCTTATCGCGTTTCGATTTGCGAATGATGCCGCCGTCTTTTTCCAGTTCGCCGACAAATCCGATGACGTAAATCTGCACGTCGCTTTCGCGCAGCGCTTCAAAGAGCTGCTCGCGTTTGTAGAAGCTCGAACGGTCTTCGCCGTCGGTAACAAGTATGAGCGCGCGCCGGCGTTTGTCTTCGAGGTCGTC
>CBDUCU010000700.1:0-2060 GCA_965365725.1 uncultured bacterium
GGCGCAGGCGGCGCTCCTTAAGGATGGAGCTTTTGCCGGGTGATAAATTCAAACCGACTACGACGCACAGGCGTTCGCGGTGAGTTGGTTGTAACTTCCGCGCCTTCATTATAAACATCCGACAAATTGTGTCGAGCGCTATCGTGCGTTTGGCAACCGCTCGACGTTGACTTGCGTCGGCTCCCAACCTCTGAGCGCTTGGGCACGGCGCTTGCCCTGTGGATGTCCGTGCTTCAAAAGCGGATGCGAAACCGTACAGAGCGGCGACAAGTCGCAATCACTTCAAGTCACTTTGTGTTGAAGTTAGCGCAACAAATCTTATCCGAACGCAAACGTGATAGCTACAAAATCTAAATTTCCAAGTTTTGATGGTCAACCGAAAGTGGAGAAGGAGAAAAAGTGATGGCTGAATACAAAAAGGACAGCATCGGTGAAGAGGCTTCGGCCTTCGGCCAGCGCGCGAAGGGCGCGGCCAAAGATGCAGTTGGCGATTTAACCGGCAACGAGCGTCTCGAACGCGAAGGCGAGCGCGAAAACGCGACAGGCAACGCGCGGCAGGAAGCAAACGACGTGGTTGGTTCTTCAACTTCGACGGCGACGGCGACGGCGACGGCCCGCCGCTCGCACGTCTCAGGTCTTTTCCGCGACCGCGAAAGCGCCGAGCATGCTTATCGCTCGCTCAGCGAACGCGGTTACGATAAAGATGATGTCAATCTCGTCGTTTCGGACGAAGCGCGCAAGCGCCACTTTGGCGACGCGACGCCTGATTCCGAACTCGGCAGCAAGGCGCTCGAAGGCGCTGGCGTGGGCGGAGCCATCGGCGGGACGGCGGGCGCTGTCATTGCGGCGATTGCCGCCATCGGCACTTCGATTGCCATTCCGGGTCTCGGCATCGCCGTCGCCGGCCCGCTCGCAGCAGCTTTGGCGGGCGCGGGCGCGGGCGGCGCAACCGGCGGCCTGATCGGCGCGCTTGTCGGCGCAGGCATTCCTGAAGAGCATGCCAAAGTTTATGATGAAGGCATCCGGCGTGGAGACATCTACATGGGCGTGAATCCGCGTAACGATGAAGACGCTGAATATCTCGAACGTGAATGGAAGTCGCGCGGCGAGCACGTCTATCGATAAGCTCCAACAGCCAACTTCGTGACAGATAATCGAGAGGCACGCGGTCTTGAATTAAAGTTCAAGACCGCGTGCCTCTCGCTCGTTGCAGAGAAAATGCAAAGCCTTCCGTTTTGAAAGCTCGCGTCGGCAAGCTTCTCTTCGTTATCTCTTTATCGAAAGAATGGATGTTGATTTGTTCAAGCGTAGTTGTGTAAATTGCCGTCACAGCTTGACGAGGAACGTCAACATTTTGCACGGCATGAGCTTCCCCCAAAAGAATTTGCTCGCAACGGCGTGGTGACTCCTGCCTTTGGTTTCGAGAGCTACTTGAAGTCCTTTCACTTCAACCCGACACGAAGAAGGAGGGTAAGACCGATGCCGCACGCAGTAGCTGACATGTCAATCGTTAAGCATGCAGTAGCCTTGAGCGGATTAAATGCGGGCCTCCGACAACTGATCAACGACATTATGAACGACAGCAATGACGCGAAGTTTTTCTTCAATCACGGCTATGACAAAGACCCCGCCACGAACGGCGGTAAACTCTCGCTCAATGTTTAAGTAAGCATCTATTACCAGTCGGCAACCAACAGAGAGTATGAGATGGGCGAGACCATCGATGCGTAAGGTCATCTACGGGGACGCAGGCGGCTCGCCGTTCGTATCGATAACGACAAATACTCTTTCTATACGACCAACCACCCGCAGGAGAAACCGCGCCTGCGCACAAATGCCTACGGCGTTTTCACGCCGATCAACACGGCGAAGCAATCAGGAGCGAGTACAAATGTCTCTGTGTTCTGTGCTGCATCTCTCGCCAACACAGAACACGGAGTAATTTTTTCTCTGCAAATTTTCGCACGCTTCAATCTACACGCGCGTAAGCTAAAAATTTTGTGACGCAGATGAATCCGCCTGATGAGACGAGCGGCCATGCGCCGACAGCGGGCAATCCG
>CBDUCU010000701.1:0-2013 GCA_965365725.1 uncultured bacterium
ACTATCGGAGCTTCGTCGCCCGCCGACTCTGTCCGCGAAGCCTGCCGGACGCGTCTCAGAACGCTTTTGATGCGGGCTTCCAATTCGCGCAAAGAGAACGGTTTTGTGATGTAGTCGTCAGCCCCCATTTCGAGGCCGAGCACCTTGTCAACCACGTCGTCTTTGGCCGTCAGCATCAGGATCGGGATGTATGAAGCCTTTTCCCGAAGCTCGCGGCAAACGGCTAATCCGTCCATCTTTGGCAGCATCAGATCGAGAACAATCGCGTCGGGCCTGTCGCCCAACGCCGCCTGCACACCAGCCAGACCGTCGCCCGCCGTCTGCACATTGTAGCCCGCGCGCGAAAAGTATTCGCTAATCGCCTCAAGAATCTTCTCGTCGTCTTCGATGACGAGAAGATTCAAACGGCGCTCACCCGCTTCTGAGCGAACGTCGTCTTCATTTGAGTCCGATTTAGCTGTGTGTGCGGCGGTTTTACTAATCATCAGAAGCTATCGTTTGTGCGAAAGGCTGACATGAAGGTTTTCGAGGAACGGCATACCGGCCGGACAAGCGCTGATGCGCCTCGCTGTTGAAATATAGCAGCACAAGACCAACAAACTCAAGCATTAAGTTGATAACTGCACATTTTTGGAAGCGAGCTAGTACTTGCGTGAAATACCAGGATCAGTGCTGATAGTCTTAACTCTCTCTATCGCCTTTCATCAATTTGCAGGTTCGACGTGTGGTCGAGACGGTGGAAAGAAGCCTAAGCCACTAAACAATTCTGATTCTGTTTTTCTTGAAAAGTCCATCTACAGCGGACAGTTGCCAAATACTGTCATCCGTCGAGGCTTTGTCTTGACAAAAATCTATTGACGCGAGCACAATCGCGGCTCGCCAGCGGCGCTCGCATCTTTTGCAGCACACGACACGACTCCACAACTACAACTTTAACTCAAATGAACGGCACACAGACCGTCTCCGAGACACAACTTTCAGGCTTACGCCTTCTGCGACGCGGAAAAGTGCGCGACGTATATGAAGCGGACGATGCGCACCTTCTAATTGTCGCAACCGACCGGCTCTCTGCGTTTGACTGCATCCTGCCAACGCAAATCGCGCGTAAGGGCGAAGTGCTCACCGCGCTCTCACGCTTCTGGTTTGAACGGCTTGCTTTCGTCATCCCAAATCATCTTGTCACGACCGAGATCGACCAGATGCCAGAGGGCGTGCGCACGCATGCAGAGCTTTTGCGTGGTCGTTCGATGCTTGTACGACGCACCGAAGTCTTTCCCGTTGAATGCGTCGTGCGCGGCTATCTGGCCGGCTCGGGGTGGAAAGACTATTTACGCACGGGCGAAGTTTGCGGGCACAAGCTCGCGCAAGGTCTTCCAGAATCCGCAAAACTACCCGAGCCTATCTTTACGCCCGCGACGAAAGCCGAAGAAGGTCATGACGAAAACATCGACGAGTCGAGGATGGCGGAGATCATCGGCGACAAAGAGACGCGCATACTCCGCGACGCGTCTCTTGCTCTCTATCATGAGGCGGAATCTTACGCGCGCAGTCGCGGCATCATCATCGCCGACACAAAATTTGAGTTTGGCCGCGACCAACAAGGGCGCATATTTTTAATCGACGAGGCGCTCACGCCCGATTCCTCTCGTTTCTGGCCCGCTAACGCTTACAAAGCGGGAGGCACGCAGGCATCCTTCGATAAGCAGTTTGTGCGCGACTACCTGGAGACGCTCGCATGGGACAAGCGTCCTCCTGCGCCCGCCCTCCCGCCCGAGGTCGCCAGCGCGACTACGGCCCGATACCTTGAGGCATACCGCTTACTCACCGGCGCGGAGCTATGAGGCGAACTGTTTTTCAGGGAACCATCTCATCATTGATTGTTTCTCAATTGGTTGGAGTACCAACACATGCAGATGCGCGCACGCCTCGAAGCCTTGATCGATGAGATGCTCGACGGACGAATCATGCTTGATGAAGCCGTCGCCGAGTTTGAGAAGCTCTACATTCAGAAAG
>CBDUCU010000702.1:0-2009 GCA_965365725.1 uncultured bacterium
GATGAGCGTCGGGCGCGATGCCGCGAAAGAAGCCGTTTGAAAGATGACCGTTGCCGGCGGCGACGACCGAGGTCATCATGCCGTGCCAGCTTGCCACGTCAACCGATTGCAGAGTCCCCGTCCCACGTTTCGTCACGTTGTAGTAAGCGTGGATGCGGCTCTGCGGCTCGACGAGGTCGGGATGCGGAAAGAAACCCGAATCGAGAAACGCGATACCGACGCCGCGCCCCGTAAATCGTTCGTCCGCGTCCAGACGCAGATAGGTCGGCAGGACGTAGCGCCCCTGCGCAAAGATTTCCGAATACTTTGCAAGCTGACGACGCGCGCGCGCGAACAGCTCGATGCAGCGCGGGCAGATAAACGGCACGCTCCCTTCGCCCGGCGAGTTGGCGGCCACAAGCTGTTGCAGCTCGTCCGTCAACTGATCGAACGGGGCCAAGCCCTCTCTCGACTCGCGCCCGCACACGGGGCAGACCGCCTCGCCTGCTGGCACGTTTGAATGATGCGCCGACGGTTCAACGACGATTTCAGACACAAATACATCCACCTTAAATAAAATTTGCTATGACGGTTGACCGGGACGGATATGATGCTTCCGTCATGGCCCTTGACGCAAGCGGCGCTCTCAATATTTACGATCAAGAGAACTCCTGTCGGCTCGCCAACCAAACGCGTTAGTCAACTAAGGGAAGGATGGTATAAATTAACCTTACTAGAGCACAGCACAAAAATTTTCTGAAAGAGGTCTGAAAGATTCGATGGCGACAGAACCACGAACCGTGCCCGACATTTTTCGTCGCGCGCAAGCATTGCATCTGGAGAAGCCCGACGGATCGTTAAAAGAGCTCAAGTCGCGTCTGATGACGGAACTGCGCGGAACAGAGATGCCGCCCATGCACATCCTCGCCATTCCCGAACAGGACGCGCGCGCTCCTGAAGAGGATTGGTCTTCGGGCCTTTCAATCATCCGTCGCGGTATACAGCGCGAAGATTGGGGCGAGATCATCGACGGCATCCTGATGAGCCTTGACCAAACTGTTCGCTACGAGCGCGAGCGCGGGCATCTGGGTTCAGCCGACGAATGGCACGACCGCACCACAGGCATACGCGGACAGATGGAGAAAGGCGTAGGCAAGTGGATGCCCGAAGAATTGATGCGCCTCGCCGAGAAGGCGACCAAAAAGTAGCGGGTAGTCACGAGCGGGAATTTAAAGTGAGAAGATAGGACTTGTTTTTATTCTGAGTTCTGACTGCTGATTTCTGACTTCCTGCAATAGAAGTTATGAGTTTTCTCAACAGCATCTTCAAAGACCCGAAGTATCAGCAGGGCGAGCCGCGCAAGGCCGAAGAGATTGTCGAGCCGGAGATTATCATCAGCCCGGACACGCGGCGTGAGCGGCGTTTGCCGCCGGGTCAGACGCGCACGCGCAAGTGGCCCGTGCTCGATGCGCACGGCACGCCTGAGATTGACCTTGCCGTTTGGGAGTTTGAAGCGCGTGGTCTTGTCGAAAGACCCTTGAAGTGGTCGCTCGATGAGTTTATGCAGCTTCCGGCTGTCAAAGTCTTTGCGGATTTTCATTGTGTGACGCGCTGGTCGCGTCTTGACAATGTGTGGGGCGGGGTTTCGACGCGCACGGTTGCAGAGACTGTGGGCCTCAAAAGTGAGACGCGCTTTGTTTCGGTCGCGGCTTACGATTACGGTTGGACGACGAATCTTCCTATTGAATATTTTCTTGCCGAGGATTCTCTGTTTGCATGGTCGCACGACGGCGAGCCGATTCCGCCTGTGCATGGCGGCCCAGTGCGTTTGATTGTGCCGCAGCTTTATGCGTGGAAGTCTGCCAAGTGGGTTAAAGGCATTGAGTTCCTTGCCGAAGACCGTCCCGGTTTTTGGGAAGAGGGCGGCTACCATCTGCGCGGCGTTCCCTGGACGGGCCGAGACGGCGAGCGTTTCCGTTGGCAGGACGATGAATAGTTTTAACGACGCGCACAGACGACCGTGACAAATC
>CBDUCU010000703.1:0-2000 GCA_965365725.1 uncultured bacterium
CCCAGCTTCACGCCGGCCTTCCCGTCCACCCCGTTCCGGATCTGGCCCGACGCGGACAAGCGCAACCCGCACGCAGACGATTTAGCCGACTACGAAGTCACAGACGAAAAAAGCGCGGCGGCAAACAAAGGGACGGGCGGCGCGACTTCGACGCGCACCGATGCAAACATTGCGCTTTCCTCAACAGACCTGCCGGGCGCAGCAAACAGTTCGAGCAACACATCGCCGTCTATCGGCGGAGAAAAGAGCGCGAGCGGCGGAGTCGCTTCGGTTGCCGCCGACACCGACAGCCCGCAAGCGATGCGCACGGCCATCCGTCGCGCACTGGGCAGGATGAGCACGGACAGCTCGCCTTACGTTTCGGAAGCAGGAGTCGGCGACGTTGCAAGCAAGGTGCGCGAGTATCGAGGCTCAAAAAATTTAGCCGAGGGTTTACGCGCAATGTCGCGTCGCTGCACGGAAATAAAATCTTTGACCGATGCGAACAGTTTCAAACCGGCATTTTTGATGTACGCTGCTCTCGCACAGTCGGAAGCGAGCGGCGACCCTGTTGAGACGGCTCGACAGATGATGCCGAAGCTTCTCACCTTACGCGCGACCTTCGGTACGGAGACTGCCAACAGCACGCTTCTACTTCTTGCAGCCTATCCATATCCGTTTGACCCGGCCATCGGCAGCCAGACGCGCACGCCGCATCCATTGGCTTCAAAGCTGATCGAGTTTGGCGGCAAACGATCTGTGGTCGAGACATCGGAAGCGCGCTCGGTCTGGTTTCTGCGCGAGAAAAACGCCGTCACTCCGGAAGCTTACAATCTCGTCGTTCGTGCGCTCGCCATCGGCGTGATTGCGCAAGCCCCGCGTCAATACGGCATCGAAGCCGACCCGCTTTTCTGCTGATGCAAGCTTTAATTCAACGCGGCCTGTGCCAATATTGATTGACATTTGATATCCTCGCCTTCACACTTGGCAAAAGTTGTTGGTTGCAGCGACGCTTCAACGAAAGCTTCAGGGGCGTTCACACGCTTTAGGTCAGCGAGCATCCATCGGTGGCTTCATTTTTATACTAATTTGGGACGATTTACGCGTTTACTATTCGATACGGCGAGTTTCGGGCGTACGACTGTTTGGCGTGAGGATTCATGAGTCTGAATAAGGAGAACTTGGTCGGCAATCTCGTTGACGGTCGCTATCTCGTCGAGAGCGAGTTGGGGGTCGGCGGCATCGGAGCGGTCTATCTCGCACGCGACCTGAAGGTTCTCGGTCGCAAGGTCGTCGTCAAGGTGCTGCTTGAAGAGGCTTTTAAAAACGAGTATGTCGTCAAAAAATTTCGCCAGGAGGCCGAAGCCTTAAGCCGCATCGATCATCCGAACATCGTCACCATTCACGACTTCGGCGAGATGCCGGGCGGTTACCCTTATCTCGTCCTTCAATTCATCGACGGGATGAGCTTGCGCGCCGCCCTCAAGCAAGGCGAGATCGATCTTGAGCGCGCCGCGCACATCATCCGTCAGGTGTCGCAAGCGCTTACTGCAGCGCACGAAAAAGGCATCCTTCACCGCGACCTCAAACCTGAAAACGTCATGCTACAACAGCTCGAAGGCGAGGAGCGCGTGCTCGTCATCGACTTTGGCATCGCACAGGTTCACGACTCTGTGATCGCAGCGCAAACAATCGTCACGGCGACCGCCGGCACGATCTACTACATGTCGCCCGAACAACTCACCGCCGGCACGCTCACGCCCGCCAGCGACATTTACCAGCTCGGCGTAATCGCCTACGAGATTGTCACTACACAGAGACCGTTTTTGCCAAAATCGCCTTATCAGCTTTTGGAGATGCAGAGAGCGGGCGTGGGCGTTTTGCCCGCACAGTTGCGGCCTCAGCTTCCGGTGGCGGCGCAAAATGCAATTCTGCGCGCGCTCGCCTTTAACGCCGACGATAGATATCAGCGCGCACGCGATTTCGGCAGCGAATTTTTCCGCCCCATTACAGGCGCTCCC
>CBDUCU010000704.1:0-1998 GCA_965365725.1 uncultured bacterium
GCCGTGCGGAAGTCAGGAAGAATGTCCGAATCCGTCTGAGGCGGGAGCTACAAACTAAAAAAAAGCTAAAATCTGGTCTGACAGACTAGCCAAAAGCACCACGAAACCTCTCTCTTGCTTTGACTCACATAAGACAAGAGAGAGGCTTTTTCTGTTTACTACAACCTAGAACTTTCCAATATGGTCGGCGTATAATTCATCACGCAACAGCGTCGGCGCGAGCTTGATATCAAGCAGCTCGGTCTCAGACGCGAAAGGCGTAAACAGCGTGAGCGCCGTTCTTATCATTTCGATCTGCCTTCTTCTGGCTCTCTCTTTCGTCATCTACCGCACGAAGCGCAAAACTTTTAGCAGCGCGCCCGAGCCGGACTACTTTCCAAATCCGCCTCGCGGGCTTTTCTCAAACGTCGAGACGGATGGGGCTGTTTCTCACACAGCAAAAATTTCCGCAGATCGCGACGCTCTTTTCAACAGTCTTATCAAAAGGGCCGAAGCAGGTGATTTAGCTGTTCTTGTTGACGCAAACAGAACGCGCGACGACTCGCTCTACGATGCAACTCTAAACGCGCTTATCAAACGCGACCCCGATGAAAAGAACCTGAAAGCGATCTCAGCATTCATCATCGGCGGCGACGGTTTGCGCGCAAACAGTTTGTTGACGAGAGAGCTGCTCAAACTCTGGAAGCAAGATTCTGAGACGATGCCTGCCGCAGATCTTCTACGCATTGCGGCCTTGACAAGCGATGCGCAGCTCTACAGCGAAATCGTCGAGGAATTGGTCACAGCGTGCGAATCCGGCGACCTTGCAGCTCATAGAATTTCCGATCTGCGCGTTCTTATCGGCAGCGAATACTGGGTGCTTTCGCCCGTCGCTTTACAAAAAAGTTCAGGCTTCATCCTGAAGCAGAAGCTTGCCGAAGCAGACCGCCGAATCGCGGCGGCTCTGTCGCGGCTTCACACACAAACGAACGAGCCGGATAAGAGTTAAGCCGGCCACACTCCTTGAGGTTGAACCATGAACATCTTCGACTACGCGCCCTATCTTGTCGCGGCGTTTCTCCTTTTTGTGTTCCTCGTCGTGATCTTGACGAACGTGCTTGCCAACGTCGGCGCGCGTGAGATTGCGATCAAGGAGCGACGCTATCTCGGCGCGAAAATGCCGCCCGGCAGAGTCGTCGCTACCGAGGGCGAAGTCGGGATTCAGGCCGACGTGCTCAAGCCGGGTCTTCACTTAATCAAGTGGCCTTTTGAACGCGTCGTTCGCAAAGTCCCGCTCATTGAGATCGGGCCGGACGAGCTTGGCATCCTTGAAGCCATCGACGGCGAGCCGATGCCGCCGGGCCGCATCTTCGCGCCCGACCGCGCGCAGAACGCGCACAACAACTTCCAGGACCCCATCGCGTTTATCAAACGCGGCGGCGTCAAAGGCATCCAACTGCGTACGCTCCCGCCCGGTCTGTGGCCGATTCACCCCTATCTGTTCCGCGTCTCGATTGCGAAGGCGACGCAAATTCCGCCCGGCAAGGTCGGCGTTATCACTTCAGCCGACGGCGCGCCGCTCGATCCGGGTCGTCTGCACGGCAAGGCGATCCAAGACCATCGCAACTTTCAGGATGCGGAAGCCTTCGTCGGCAACGGCAATTTGCAGTGGCCCGATGGCGGCCTGCCGTTCAACACCAGCGGCGGAAATCTCGCCGAGGCCTATATCCACGGATTCCAGTTGATCAACGAGGCGGTACGCCAAGTCCGCGGCCAGTCGACATGTCAGGTGGCCGATGTGGAACTGAGCTTGTCGGCGGCCGGTCCAGGAACACCGCCATCGAGCCCCGCGTCGCCGCGATCTTCACGCTCGCACTGCTCGACCCGGAGGGGTCCCGCGCGATGCTGGGCCGGGTATCCGCCGACACGGCCGTGCGCGAGTACGCGCTGCGCGCGCTGTCGGACGCGCCCCGCGCCGCCAACCCCGGCAAGGCCGCGGCCCAACCGTTCCTCGCGGCG
>CBDUCU010000705.1:0-1996 GCA_965365725.1 uncultured bacterium
GCGGCTGGATGCCTGCCGTAGCGGCAGGCCCGGAAGGGTCGACTTCGCCGACGAGCAGCCCCTGCGTGCCTGCGGGCAGACGCAGACGCTCGGCCACTTCCGGCGTGAGAGGCTCAACACCGAGTCCGAGCTTGCCTGCTCCACCTTCGCGCTGACCCTCGGGGTCGCGGTCGCCGCTCGCCTGTGCGCCTTCAGCCGTAAACTCTCCGAGCGAGGCGCGCAGCTGCTGCTCCCGACCATCGCGTAAGATGGTGAGAGTCACCTCCGAGCCGGGCGCGGTTGAGGCGACGCGGTTGCGGAAAGTATTCGGGTCGTTGACGGCTTGACCGTTGAGCGCTGTCACCACGTCGTTGCGTCGAACGCCTGCGCGTTCGGCTGCGCTGCCTTGTCGTACAGAGCTGACGATGAGGCCGCGCGGTTCAGACATGCCGAGTCCGGCGGCGAGGTCAGCGTCAATCTTCTGCACGACGATGCCGAGCTGCCCGCGCCTGACTTTGCCGGTCTTGACGAGTTGCTCCATCACGCTTCGCGCCATGTTCGAGGGGATGGCAAATCCGATGCCGATGTTGCCGCCCGAAGGCGAGAGGATTTGCGAATTGATGCCGACCAGTTCGCCCGCCGTGTTGATAAGCGCGCCGCCCGAATTGCCGCGATTGATGGCCGCGTCGGTTTGCAGAAAGTCTTCAAAGCTCCCATCGGAAAGGCCCGTCTGCCGTCCCTTCGCAGAGATAATGCCGGAGGTCACGGTCTGTCCTACGCCCAGAGGATTGCCGATAGCGAGCACCACGTCGCCGACGCGCGTGCGGTCAGAGTCGCCCATCTGGACGACGGGCAAACCAGAGGCCTCGACCTTTAGGACGGCCAGATCGCTCGGCGCATCAGACCCGACCACTTTGGCCGAGAGCGTCCGCCCGTCGCCCAATTCGACGCGGATGTCTTCCGAGCCGTCAACCACATGATGATTGGTTAGAATCGTGCCGTCTGATGTGACGATCACGCCCGAGCCGAGACCGCGTTCGAGACGGTCTTGCGGCTGTTGCTGTCGGAAGCGGTCGCCGAAAAACTCCCGAAACCTGGGGTCGTCCATAAACGGAAACTGCTGTGCTTCCCGCGCGCGGCGCGAAGCGCGGATGGTGACGACGGCTGGCGTGACGCGTGCCACCACGTCGGCATAAGAGTTCTGCGCGGCGACGGGTGAAACAGTCGTTGTCGTGGCGTTTGCATCGCCGTCCACAGGCGAAGCGTTGGCGAGCGTCGCCGTGCCATCTCTCTGGCAGCCGAGCGCGGTGACAAGAAGCGCAGCCGTCAGAAAATACGAGACGCGAGGCCGGATGCTAAAGTTGCGTAACGAAAAAACTTTATTCATTTGTTCTACTTCCCCCTAAAAATCCAATAACAAAACGGTTGAAGCTTAGATTCCCATCCTTGCCGGCAAGTTTCCCACACGGGAGGCAAATGCTCGCCGCCGCCGCGATTCTAATCCTCAATCTGTCGGCTTGTTTGACTAGACAAAGCCGGAAACGGCGGCCTATTCTGACATTCGTTTCTAGCATTTCCTTCGCAAGGAGACTCTTTTCCATTGGCACAGAGCGACGAAGAGTTGCTGCTGGCCTGCCGCCGGGGCGACGAGGCTGCATGGGAGTCTCTCGTCAAACGCTACCAGCGTCTTCTGTTTGCCATCCCGCGCCGCGCCGGACTCGATGAAGACCTCTCGGCAGAAGTTTTTCAAGACGTTTTCGCCACGCTGCTCGAAAATATCGATTCAATAGAACAGCCCTCGCGTCTGCAAGCATGGCTCGTCACAACGGCGCGTCGTAAAACATGGCGCATCATCCGCCGCGACAAATCCACACAGAGTCTTTCCGGAGCGGACGAAGAGGAAGGCGCGGAGATGTTTGAGACAATTGCAGACGGATCGATACTGCCTGACCAAGCGCTGCTTCAGCTCGAAGAACAACACGCTGTACGAACGGCCCTCGACGAATTGGACGAGCGT
>CBDUCU010000706.1:0-1995 GCA_965365725.1 uncultured bacterium
GGCTCGGTCGTTTGATGGCAGGGCCGGAGCTTGATTGGGACGTGCAGCTTGTTTTGAAGGCGAGCGAAGTGCCGGGCTGCGTGCTGGGGGGCACGGGCGCAGCAGTTCAACCGATGCTCGGTTGGACAAGCTGGCTCAAGACGCGCCCATTTACTAACGACGATTCGCAGGTCGTGCTTTCGACCGTCAACTAAAACGGGGGATGGATGTGTCTGTCCATTCAACTCGTTTTGTAAATTTTCGTTTCGTAATTTTTCGATGCGACCTTCTCCGCCGCGCCCGAAAGCGGGTCGGAGCGAGAGGCCGAAACGTTCTGGCCCGTACACCGAATAAACGCCGTCAGCGTTTACATAGAGGAGCAACGACATGGAAGCGAACTTCCTGAAATCTCTTATCGGCAGACTCGACGAGACGTGCATGAACGCGCTGCAAGCGGCGGCCGGGTTGTGTCTTGCGCGCACAAACTACGACGTGGACGTTGAGCACCTTTTGCTCAAGCTGCTCGAAGCGCCCAACACGGACATCGAACACATCCTGCGGCACTACGAAATCAATCACGGGCGAATGACGAACGATGTAACGCGCGCTTTGGACAAATTAAAGACTGGCAATACGCGCACGCCCGATTTTTCTCCGCACCTGCCGACGCTCTTTCGTGAAGCGTGGCTTTTAGCTTCAATCGAATACGGCGCGGGCCGCGTGCGCTCGAGCCATGTCTTGCTCGCGATGCTGACAAACGACACGCTCGTGCGCATCGCGCGCGAAATCTCAAAAGAGTTCAACAACATCTCTATCGAATCGCTTCGTAAAAAACTGCCTGAAATCATCTCCGGCTCGGCTGAAGAAAAGGAAGCGGGCGTACACGCTTCAGGCGCGACGGCAACGGGCGACGGCCAACAAGGTGCACAAGCTGGAGACGGGGGCGGCGCGCAGGGCAAGACAAAGGCGCTCGATCAATTCACGGTTGATCTGACGGGGAAAGCGCGCTCGGGAAAAATCGACCCGGTGCTCGGACGTGACTTTGAGATTCGACAGGTGATCGACATTCTCACGCGCCGTCGCCAAAACAATCCGATCCTGACAGGCGAGGCCGGCGTTGGTAAAACGGCTGTGGTCGAAGGCTTCGCCTTGAGGATCGCGCAGGGCGACGTGCCCGACTCGCTCAAAAACGTCGCCGTCCGCACGCTCGATCTCGGACTCTTACAAGCCGGCGCAGGAATCAAGGGAGAGTTTGAGAATCGTCTGAAGTCTGTGATTGACGAGGTCAAAGCTTCCCCGCAACCGATCATTCTCTTTATCGACGAAGCTCATACGATGATCGGCGCAGGCGGGCAAGCAGGACAAAACGACGCGGCCAATCTTTTAAAGCCGGCGCTTGCGCGCGGCGAACTGCGCACGATTGCAGCGACGACATGGGCCGAATACAAGAAATATTTTGAGAAGGATGCTGCTCTGGCGCGTCGCTTTCAAGTCGTCAAGGTTGAAGAACCCGACGAGGAGAAGGCCATCAACATGATGCGCGGCCTGACCGACACTCTTGAAAATCACCACAAGGTGCGCATACTCGAAGAGGCCGTCATCGATGCCGTGCGTCTTTCGCACCGGTATATCTCGGGCCGGCAGCTTCCGGACAAATCGGTCAGCGTCCTCGATACCGCATGCGCGAAGGTTGCGATGGGACAGGCGGCCACGCCCGCTGCGATTGAGGACGCGCAACGCCGCGTTGAGATGTCAACTACAGAGATTCGCGCGCTTGAACGCGAGGCCATTACAGGAGTTGATCACTCGGAGCGGATCGAAGAGCTAAACGCGCAGAAAAGCGAAGCCGAAGAGCGTCTTGAGCGTCTCAAAAAGCAGTGGGATGCAGAGCGCGAGATCATCGACCAGATACGCGAGGTGCGCTCGCAACTCGAAAAACATGCAGCGAGCGGAAACGGCTCGGCGGCAAGCGGCGGCAATGGTCACGTCGCCGCAGGCGTTCCGGCGGAGGCTCTC
>CBDUCU010000707.1:0-1988 GCA_965365725.1 uncultured bacterium
CTTCTTGAAATCAACGCGCGCTATACGATGGGCTTTGTCGCCGCAGCCGTCGAGCGCAGTCTAAAACCCGCCGCGCCGATCTTTTGGAGCACCAAATTGACGGGTTGAGCTAATCAATTAGTCGTGCTGAGAGACAAGACTTCTGCACTCATCAGTCGTGACGCGGCAGCCCGCGAGCGCTTCTCGCGCACAACTTTTTTACCCGTCTGCGGCTGACATAAAAATTTTCTTGCCTCGCTCTAAGAATCTGTTATAGTGCCCGCTCCCCCTGAAGGTCGTTAAGTAGCCGCTTCACACAAGAGCTACGTTTTTGTCCCACAACATTCGAACCAGTATCTAACGGGCTATCCGTCCGTCCACAGGTGCGTGAGTCTCTTCACACTCTTGTGTCACGTTCGTACGCCGTTTCAATCAACACGTAAAGGGTCAGGCGAAGTGCGCTTTTCTTTCGTCCGTCTCACCTTCAATGCTCATGCAGCAAGGCGCGGCCCGTCATTCTACAAGAATGGCGGCGCGCTCGGGCCTCGCTGCAACACCTTACCAACAACCCACCTTACCTTCGGAGGACTGAATGAAAAAGATTCTCATGATGCTCGCAGCGGTCGGCCTACTCTCTTTCACCATCCCGACCGCGCCGACAAGGATTCAGGCGCAAAACGACAAGGGCAAGATCAAACGTAAGGCCAAGAAGATTCCCAACCGCTACATCGTCGTGCTCGAAGACTGGGCCGCCGCTCCCGTCGGCGAAGCCTCTTTCGCTCCCGTCGTTGCAGACGACATGGCGGCCAACGTCAAAGGCAACGTCAAACACATCTATAAACACGCGCTTCAGGGATTCTCTATCGAGATGTCGGAAGAGGGCGCGCAACTGCTTGCACAAGACCCGCGCGTCAAGTTCGTCGAAGAAGACGGCATCGTCACCGCCTCGACGACGCAGACCAGCCCGCCCTGGGGATTAGACCGCATCGACCAGCGCGATCTTCCCTTGAACAGCCAGTACAACTACACGCCGACCGGCGCAGGGGTTCACGCCTACATTATCGACACAGGCATCCGCACCAGCCACACGCAGTTTGGCGGGCGCGCTAATGGAAACGGATTTTCGTCAATCAACGACGGTCAGGGAACAAACGATTGCAACGGTCACGGCACGCACGTCGCCGGAACGGTCGGCGGCTCGACCTACGGCGTGGCAAAAGGCGTGACGCTTCATCCCGTCCGCGTTCTCGATTGCTCGGGCAACGGCTCGGACTCAACCGTCATACAGGGTGTTGACTGGGTTGCAGCCAACCGCATCACGCCCGCCGTCGCCAACATGAGCCTCGGCGGCGGTGCATCGACGGCGCTCGACAATTCCATCCAGAACCTGATCAATGCGGGCGTGACGGTGGCGGTCGCCGCAGGCAACGACTACGGTCTGAACGCGTGCAACTATTCGCCCGCACGCGTCGCCGCCGCAATCACCGTCGGCTCGACCACCTCTTCGGATGCGCGCTCGTCTTTCTCAAATATCGGAACGTGTCTCGACATCTTTGCGCCGGGTTCTTCAATCGCGTCGGCATGGTACACATCTGATACGGCGACCAACACGATTTCGGGAACGTCGATGGCAACACCGCACGTTGCTGGGGTGGCTGCGCTCTATCTGCAAAACAATCCTTCGGCTACGCCCGCAACGGTCGCAAGCCAAATCATCAGCACGGCGACGACGGGCAAGGTGACGAGCGCAGGCACAGGCTCGCCCAATCGCCTGCTCTATTCGCTTTTGACGACCGGTGGAGGCGGTGGAGGCGGAGCGCCCTGCACCAATTGCACGCAGTACACGGGCACGCTCTCATACGCGGGCGATTACGATTACCACCCGAACAACAGCTACTACTACAGCTCGGTCTCCGGCCTGCACAAAGGCTGGCTGCGCGGGCCTGCTTCGGGCGCGGACTTCGACCTTTATCTGCAAAAGTGGAACGGCTCGGCGTGGGTGACGGTTG
>CBDUCU010000708.1:0-1970 GCA_965365725.1 uncultured bacterium
CTTACGATTTCTCAAACGAATACGGGCGCTCGTCATTCGACATCCGTCATCGCTTCAATCTGGTCGGCAACTTCACCGTGACGAGATACAGAATTCAACTGGCTCCATTTATCACGGCGACATCGGGCCGTCCGTTCAATATCATCACCGGACTTGATACAAACGGCGATACGCTCTTTACAGAGCGCCCGTCGCTTCTCTCAAACGAGACTTGCGCCACCCGCACGGTCGTTTCGCAGACAGTGGTTTGTACGCGGCTTGGAACGTTTAATCTGAATCCTGCCAGCGTCGCCGAAATGATCCCGCGCAACTTTGGCGAGGGGCCGAGCTTCTTCTCCGTCAATCTGCGGGTCGGTAAGACCTGGGGATTTGGCGGAGGCCAAAATGAACGCGCGGCAGCCAATCAGCAGGGCGGCGGCGGAGGCAATAGACGTGGCGGTGGCGGTGGTGGCGGCGGCGGCCCACAGGGCGGAGGGCCGGGACGCGTGATGATGGGTGGCGGCGGAGGGCCGTTCGGAGGCGGCGGCTCGGAGAATCGCTACAGCATCAACCTCTCAGTACAGATGTCGAACATCTTCAACCGCACGAACCTCGGGCTGCCCGTCGGCAACCTGCAATCGCGCGACTTTGGCAATTCTCTCTCGGTCGCACAATCGTTCGGAGGCTTTGGCGGCGGCGCAAATCCATCAGCCGGCAACCGCACGCTTCAAGCACAGCTTCGTTTCAACTTCTAATAAAAGCGACTGACAAATCAGTCGCCAATCTGGGGCGCGCAAACGATATTTTTATTGTCGTTTGCGCGCCCTTCGTCTTTGATATTTCGACGCGCTGTAGGTAGATTGCGTGAAAGCAAATTGACAAAGAATTAGGAAAAGGAAACGCAGATGAGATATCGAAAATTCGGGCGCACGGGTTGGCAGGTGAGCGAGATCGGTTACGGCATGTGGGGCATGGGAAGCTGGAAAGACTCGGACGATGAAGAGTCGCGCCGCTCGCTGCGTCGCGCGGTCGAGTTGGGTTGTAATTTCTTTGATACTGCGTGGGCTTACGGAGAAGGGAAGAGCGAGTCGCTGCTCGGCGAACTCGTCGGCGAGAATCGAGAGAAAAAAATCTTCACGGCCAGCAAAATCCCGCCGCAGAACAGACGTTGGCCAAGCCGACGAGAATACGCTTTGGACGAAACATTTCCGCCCGAACATATCGAAGAGTACGTCCACAAAAGCCTTGAGAACGCCCGTCTTGAAAGCTTCGATCTCATGCAGTTTCACGTCTGGGAAGACGCGTGGATTGAAGACGACCGTTGGGCGAAGAAGCTGGACGAAGTGCGCCGTCAAGGATTGATTAAAGCCGTCGGCATCAGCATCAATCGTTGGGAGCCATGGAACGGCGTGCGCGCCGTGCGAAGCGGGTTGATTGATGCGGTGCAGGTCATCTACAACATCTTCGATCAGAACCCGGAAGATGAGTTGTTCCCCGCATGTGTGGAGATGGATACAGCCGTCATCGCACGCGTCCCCTTCGACGAAGGAACGCTGACAGGCACGCTGACTGTTGAGAGCACCTGGCCCGAAGGTGATTGGCGCAACACATATTTCGTCGCCGAAAATCTGCGCGCAAGCGTGGAGCGCGCCGATAGATTAAAACCTTTGGCCGAGCGCTTCGAGATGACGATGCCCGAAATGGCTCTGCGCTTTATCCTGAGCAACAAGGCTGTGAGCACAATCATTCCGGGGATGAGAAAGACTCGACACGTCGAATCAAACATCGACGCAAGCGACCGAGGCCCGCTCCCAGAAGAGCTACTTTCCGAACTACGTCAACATCGATGGGAGAGACGACCCGCCGAATGGTCTCAATAAAAAGGCAAAAGTAAAAAGGTAAAAGGCAAAAGTAAGAAGGCACACGCAGCCTCTTCACTTTTGCCTTTTACCTTTTTACTTTTGCCTTCTTTAGACGCTTAGGATTTCCTG
>CBDUCU010000709.1:0-1970 GCA_965365725.1 uncultured bacterium
ACCTTGACGCGCCCCTCTTTCTGAAACTCTTCGGCGACTGCTTCGGTGACGGGAAAGACCGTGCTCGATCCGTCAACCTTGATGACGCTTCCCTCCGTGCCTCCGCCTGTTGACGCGGTGTTGCCGCCGCCGCCCGCGCCGGGCTGACCGCACGCTGCAAGGCCCGCGCAGAGCGTTGAGAGTAAAAGTATTGATAGCGCAATGCGCGTGCGGATGAATGGTTTATTAAATGACATCTTGCATCTCCTGACGGTTTGGAATCATTTGGAAGCTAAATGTGAGACTGTAGAGCGTTCGTGTTACATCAATCTGAACTAGGGCTGAAATCTCTGTAAACAGAAGGCCGGCTTGATAATTTGTCGGTCGTGTTCACGCTGTCGAAAGCGCGGCGGCGACTCAAACCGTTGCTTCTGAGGCGGCCTTACTCAAGCTCAATCCAATTTGCGATTCGTCATGAGCCTGTAACCGACGTTGACCATCGTTTCGATTTGCAAGCCAAAAGGTTGGAGCTTTCTGCGCAGGCGGTAGATGTGGACGTGCAGGCTTTCGGCATTGAGCGGAACGCGTTGTCCCCACGCGTGCTGCCACAACTCTTCAGAGGCGACAATGCGTTCGGCGTTGCGCGCAAGACGCGACACAATGAGAAACTCTTTACGCGGCAGCTTCAAGGCGCGCCCCGCCAGGCTCACATAATAGTTGTCGTGCTCGATGCGCAGATTCCCGTCGTCAAAGACATCGGTCGATCCGCTCTCTTGCCCCCTCGCGCTGCTCGCCATTACAAAAGTGTTCATCTCTATTGCCATATAAGAAGTGATGAGTGATGAGTGATGAGTGATGAGTAATGAGTGATGAGTGACAAGAAGTAGTTGATTCAACTTCTCATTACTCATTACTCATCACTCATCACTCTTCTTAGAACCGGAGTTTCGTTCTGAACTGCATGACGCGCGGGCCGCCGACCGTGTTCGTAATGCGCGCGAAGTCAGGGCTGCCAAGCTCGCTGTCAGGCGCAGAGAAGTTTGCGCGGTTGAAGACGTTGAAAACGTCCCAACCAAATTCGAGCGAAACGTCTTCGCTGAGCTTTGTCGTCTTGACCAGACCCAGATCGAATCGGCTCTGCGCGGGCGCGCGCAAGACGTTGCGAGCGAGACTTCCGCTCTGCCCAAAGGCCGTGCAAAGCGCGCCCGCGTTGAATGCGTCTTCGGTGATGTCCGAGCCTTGTTGACGCAGTTCGTCGAGCGTGCCGCAGAGATTCGGGCGACCGAAGCCGAGACGGTAGAGACCGCCCGAGCCGCGCACGAGGTCTGCATACTGCGTGGCGCTGCCGATTTCAGGTTCGGGCGCGAAGATGCTGTAGGGCGTGCCGGTCTGCGCCTGGAAAAAGCCGGAGAGCTGCCAGCCCGAGAGCCAACGACTCCGGGAGCCAAACGTTGGGAGTTGATAGACGAAGTTGAGGCTGAAGCGATGCGTGCGGTCGAAATCCGAAACGGCGCGGCTGTCAGCGAGCCGTCGGTTGTCGCCCTGCACGACAAAGCCCGTGTTGGGAACATCAGGCTTGCCGGAGCCTGCGGTCGAGCCGGGGTCGGTCGAGCTTGTGTCGATTGATTTCGACCATGTGTAAGCAGCGTTGAATTGCAGGCCGTCGGAGAAACGCTTGGTCAAGCTAAACTGCGCGCCGTGATAGATTGAGTTTCCGTTCGATTGCAAGAGCAACGCTTCAGGCACGTTGAAACCGAGCACGGGGACGCGCGCCTCGAAGTTGATGAGCTGGCCGCCGCCGAGCGTCGAGCCCGAGCAGGTCAAAGGGTTGGCGAGGTTCAGGTCGAGGGGCGCGCCTGCCACACCCGAGAGCACGCCGCCCGCGCAGGCGGCCGTCCCGCCCACGCGGTACGGGTTGGCGAAGCCGAAGGCACGCCCCAGCCCCCGCTCGCGCGCCGTCGCGCCCGCGTTGAGCGGCCCGTTGGGCGCGC
>CBDUCU010000710.1:0-1958 GCA_965365725.1 uncultured bacterium
GTGGGTTAAAGCTCGAGGGCGGGGGCGGGGTGTCGCGTATAACTTTTGTGCAGATGTCGATGGCGCTGATGCCCGGAAACGAGGGGCGGCCCGAGATGCATTCATAGAGCAGCGCGCCGAGCGAGAAGATGTCGCTGCGTGCATCAACCTGTGAGCCGAGCGCCTGTTCGGGAGAAAGATACATCGGCGTGCCGACGACCACTCCCTCGCGTGTAATCGTTGCCGCATCACGCGGGTCGTTTCCGCGCAGCGTCACTGCTTCATGACTCAGTTGCTTGGCGAGTCCGAAGTCCAGGACCTTCACCACGCCCTTTTCGTTGACCATCACGTTTGAGGGCTTGATGTCTCTGTGAACAATTCCGGCGTGGTGAGCTTCGGCCAAAGCCTCTGCGACATCGGCGATGATTTCGACGGAACGTTGCAGTGTGAGAGAGTCGCGTTGCAGCAATTCGCCGAGCGTCTCGCCGCGCACAAGCTCCATCACGATAAAGGGCAGGCCGTCATCCATCTCACCGTAGTCGAAGACGGTGGCAATGTGCGGATGACTTAAGGAAGAGATGGCGCGAGCCTCTCGCAGAAAACGCGCGCGAAAGTTGCGGTCGGATGTGCCGCCTTCGGGCGCAAGTGATTTGATGGCGACGCGTCGGCCAAGCAGCGTGTCCTCGGCAACATAGACCACGCCCATACCACCCTCGCCGAGTTTGCTGAGAATGCGATAATGAGAAACGGTTTGCCCGATCACTGTGAGCGTCGCCCCTCTAAGATTGCGCGTTGTAAAGAAATAATCTTGAGCAAAAACTCCGAAAGTTTTTGTGAAGCAACGGGTGGAGAAATTCTTTTAAGAGTAGCGAGTTTAAATGCGCCTCGCGGCTGAGAAAGCGAATCGGAAAAGCTGAACCGATAAATACCGGATTGGTAAAAAAAAGACCGCAGTTCGTTGGTTCGATTCCTGAACAAATTTGGGCCGCCCAAAATGTTTGCACATTGTATCCGCACCGGGTTAAACGTGCCACATTTTTCATGGCCCCACGCAAATCTCTGGATATCTCGATTGAGTTCAAAATGCTTGGAGGCGAATTTATACGGCTTCACTCTAAGCTTTGTTTGTCTTAACAAGCGCGTCGGCGCGTCAGCTTGACAGGCCAAGAAATCGTTTGTTAACTTACACATCCACTTCATGGTGGACTGTTTTGATAGAGTTTTCATAGGCACGTAGCTCAGGGGTAGAGCACTACCTTGACACGGTAGGGGTCCGCGGTTCAAATCCGCGCGTGCCTACCATTTTCAACTTTTCGACAGCAAGCTCCGGAAGACCTTTGCCGGGATATAAAATAGTGACGCAAACTCGAACAACGTTTCGATTTTAGTCAGGCGGCGACAACCGTTCCGCACAGGACGGGCCGCGCGGCGAGGGCGCTTCTGTCGAATCCGATCTCTTAAGACCGTTATCCACGTAACGGACATTTAATTCGGTTGGCGTTTAATTCTCCGCGTCTCTCGTCCACGCATCAGCGCGTGATCTTCTAACGTGCGAGCGTTGTCGTCGGGAAGACGTTTGAGGCCTGCTTTTTGCAGCCGTCGGAGAATAAGTGTGATGAGCGATATCAACGTACAAATTAAGGACGGCCCGGCAGGTCTTGCGCCTGCTGGCGCAAGCGTCGGCGAGATACTCAAAAAACTCGACCGCGACTCGGCGAAGCGCGCGCTTGCCGCCAAAGTCAATGGCCGCGAGGTCGATCTGATTCACAAGATCGAAAGACAGGACGCAAATGGCGCTGCGAGCGAAGTTGTCATCGAGCCTGTATTGCCCGAGACGCTCGGCGGCCTCGACGTGATTCGACATTCGACCGCGCATCTACTGGCCGCAGCCGTGCTCGACCTTTTCCCGGGCACAAAGCTCGGGATTGGCCCTGCGCTGCTCGAAGACCCGCGCTACGGTTTCTTCTACGACGTGATCG
>CBDUCU010000711.1:0-1958 GCA_965365725.1 uncultured bacterium
GGTGCTCGCTCGCGTCGGGTTTGCGATGATGGGACAGACCGCAGAGATTGCGCCCGCCGACAAAAAGCTCTATGCGCTGCGCGATGCGACAGAAACGGTCGAGTCGATTCCGCTTATTGTCGCTTCGATCATGTCAAAAAAGCTCGCGGCAGGCTTGGGCGCATTGGTGCTCGATGTGAAATCTGGAAGCGGCGCGTTTATGCGCGATGAGACGCAGGCCAGAGAACTTGCACAGGCGCTCGTGGCGACGGGAAATTCCTGCGGCGTGCGCACCGAAGCTCTCATCACGGACATGAGCCAGCCTTTGGGTCGCGCGGTCGGCAACGCCGTCGAAGTCAAAGAATGTCTCGACATCATGCGCGGCGAGACCGACGAAATAACTCGCCCTGTGCGTGATCTTTCAGTCGAGCTTGCGGCGCGGATGGTCGCTCTCTCCGGCGTGGAAAAGGATTTGACGGCGGCGCGTGCATCCATTCAACGTGCGCTTGAGACTGGAGCAGCGCTCGATTGTTTTCGTCGCAACGTCGAAGCGCAAGGTGGAGACGCGCGCGTCTGCGACGAGCCGTCGCGTCTGGCGGATTTGACGCTTGAAGAAGTGAGGATAGAATCGCCGCGCACGGGATTCATCACAAGCATCGATTCGGCGGAGATCGGTCGCGCCGTCGCTTCAATCGGCGGCGGGCGCGTGCGCGTCGAAGATGAGATCGATGCTGCGGTCGGTTATCTTGTGGAAGCGCGAATGTGCGAATTGATTCAACAAGGCGAGCCGCTCGGACTTTTGCTTTGTCGAGACAAGGCGCAGGCCGCAGAGTCGGCGGCGCGCATTCGCAATGCTTACACGCTTGCAGACGAGCCGCCGCTAAAGTCTCAGTTGATAAAAGAAGTGATAGAAGGTTGAGCAGTTAATTTTCTAGTTTTCATGATGAAATTCAAAGCATTTATTTCGCTTCTGCTCTTGTGCACGTTGTGCGCTGGTTTCGCATCGTGTCGCATGGAGACGGGCGCAAACGAAGATAAGTCAAAAAAGCGCGTCGGCATCGTCTTCGACATCGGTGGCAAGGACGACCGCTCGTTCAACGCAGCCGCGTGGGAAGGCGTAAAGCGCGCGGCGCAGGATTTTCCGATAATTTTGCGCGACGTTGAGCCGGGAAACCCGACTTCAATCGAACCGGCGATGCGCGCCTTTGCCGAGCGCGGATATGATCTGATTATCGGAGTCGGGTTCGCACAGGCCCCGATCATGGAACAGGTGGCAAAGGATTATCCGCACATCAACTTCGCCATCGTCGACGGCGTGAGCCAACTGCCAAACGTCGCCTCGCTCGTCTTCAAAGAGCACGAAGGCTCTTATCTGGTCGGCGTGATCGCCGCGCGCGAGTCAAAGACGGGCGTGCTCGGCTTTGTCGGCGGCATGGACATCCCGCTCATACATCGTTTCCGCGTCGGCTATGAAGAGGGCGCAAAGTCTGTCAATCCAAATGTTCAGGTCGTCGCAAACTATGTCGGCATCACTGACAACGCCTGGAATAATCCCGGCAAAGGAAAAGAACTCGCGCTCTCGCAAATCAATCGCGGCGCTGACGTGATCTTTACGGCTGCGGGAAACTCGGGTCTCGGCGCGTTCGACGCGGTCGAGCAGGCGGGCACTGAAGGCGACCGCGCGCGCCGCTTTGTGATCGGCGTTGATTCAAATCAGAATGGCGTAAAGCCGGGCTTTGTTTTGACGAGCATGGTCAAGCGTGTTGACAACGCCGTCTATCAAACCGTGCAGGAGGTGGTCGAAGGACGTTTTCAACCGGGCTTTCACGTCTTTGGATTAGACCGCGACGGAGTCGGCTACGCGCTCGACGACTTTAATCGCCCACTCATCCGTCCCGAAGTTTTAAAGGAAGCAGACGCGGCGCGGCAAAAGATCATTGCGGGCGAAATCAAGGTGACGGACGCGATGGCGAAGTGAG
>CBDUCU010000712.1:0-1955 GCA_965365725.1 uncultured bacterium
GTCCAAGACCTTCTCCATGACGTGCGAAAACGAGCCGTGCCCCACGTCGTGCAAAAGAGCCGCCGCTCGCGCCGCCGCTCGATCCTCGACGCTGATCGGATAAATTTCTCCGAGCCGGTCGAGCACGCGCGTCATCAGATGAAGCGCGCCCAAAGAGTGTGTAAAGCGAGAATGTTCAGCGCCCTGATAAGTGTAGAGAGCGAGGCCGAGCTGTTTGATTCTGCGCAGGCGCTGAAACTCAAACGAATCGACAAGCTCAACCATCAAACGGCCTTCGTCCGTCGTGGTGCGCAGGCGAATAATATTGTGTACGGGGTCGCGGTAGATGCGCTCACTCACGCGGGCGAGGATAACAAAGAAATGATGAATGCGGAATGATCAGTGATGAATAAGTGGATATCATTCAACGCTCATTCGTTACATATCATTCAAGATTAAAAAAAGCGGGCTGCAACCTGAGTTGCAGCCCGCGCGGAAGGTTTAAATTAACGCCGTGCGCGTTTAGAACGTGTAGCGCAGGGCGAACTGCATAACGCGTCCGGCCTTTGACTCGTTGAGCGGCGTTTGTGTCGCCGTCAGCTTGCCGAACTCGGAGTTAGGCTGCTGCGGTTGACCAGCAACGCCGGCAGGCAGGGGATTGCCAGCCGCGTTGAGGTTCAGGAACGGGTCTGCGGGCAGGCCGAAGCCGACGGCGCTCGTTAGGCGCTGCGTGTTCGTTACGTTGAAAACCTCCCAACGGAACTGTAGGTTGTGGCCCTCCCAAGGCATCTTAAAGCTCTTGAAGAGACCCGCATCGAGCGATACGTAGCCGGGGTAGCGCAGGATATTGCGGTCGCCCACCTCGCCGGCTCGCGGCTCTCGTAAACATCGGAAGACTGCGCCGGGATCGCGGAACATATTCGGCTCACCGCCCGGCCCCACGTTTGTCGGCGACGAGTTGGCAGCACAAACCCTGACCATGTTCGACTGCAAGTTCCAGTTCGTCGCCCAACGGTCGGCTTGGAACGGCTCGCCGCTCGGCAGACCAGAATTCCAACGGAAGATGCCGGTCAAATCCCATCCGCCGAGGATCGCATCGCCTACTCTGCCGAGGTCGCTGAAGAAAGCGCGCCCCTTGCCAAACGGCAACGCCACGACCCAATTGGCATTGACGATATGACGGATGTCAAAGTCGGAGTTGGCATAGTTTTGATCCAGGTCGAGCGGGTTGACGATAAACGCCGATGACCCGAATGTCCCTGCCGACTCAAGACCCGATGCGTTGTCGAGCGAATGCGAGAGCGTGTAGTTGAGGTCGAAGGTAATGTCGTTTCTGAAACGCTGACGCAAGCTGAACTGTCCTGAATGATAGTTCGACTTGGCAATGGTCGAGAAGACGGAGAAGGCCGCATACTGCGGATGGAAGAAGAGATTGTCGCCGAGCGGCGAAAGCCCGTCGTCCCAGAGCAGTTGGAGGAAGGTGTAGTCGGTGATGTTCTGCCCGCCGGCGGATGGGAGCGCCAATCGACGGTAGGCGCGCTGTGTCGCAGTCTGTCCGAGGTCGGGGCGGGCAAGGCCCGACAGCACGTTCTGGAAGAAGGGGAGCGGGCCCACCTGGCTGATCGGCGTGCCGCGATAGCGATGGTCGATGAGGAGGTTGATGGCCTCATAGAAGGTTTGCCCCGACTGCGGGTCACGCAGATTGTTAAGATGCATCACGTCGCGCGCCGCGAGCAGATTGCGCCCCATGCGTCCGACGTAAGAGGCCTCAAACGAAAAGCCCGCCGGCAACTCGCGCCCGTAGGAGAGGTTGAAGTTGTACTGATAGGGCGTTGTCAGCGTGTCGTCGAGCGAAGATTCGATGCGCGACTGTTCATCGGCGGGCGTGGTCAGCGGGAATGTGATGCTCGGCGTGACGGCAACGCCGGGCAGCCCACGCACGTTTTGACCAAATCCCGTAAAGAGCGGCCCGAGGT
>CBDUCU010000713.1:0-1954 GCA_965365725.1 uncultured bacterium
GCGGGCCGCAAACGCCTGAAGAGTTTAGAGCCACGACGGTTTTTCTCGTTCGTCACGCTGAAAAGGCTGACTCTCCGGCGCAAGACCCGGCGCTGAGCGACGCAGGAAAAGCGCGCGCGCGCGAGCTTGCACGCATGCTCGGCGGTGCGAATGTAAAGGCCATCTACACATCGCAATATTTGCGCACGAAAGAGACCGCCGCGATGCTCGCCGCGCAGCTCGGTCTTACGCCGACTGTGGTGACGCTCAAGTCAAAGCCGACAAATCCGAGAGAAGTATCCGAACAATCAATCGCCGAGATAGTCAATCAGATTCACGCACGCGCGGGCGAGACGGCGCTCGTTATTGGCCACAGCAACTCTGTGCCCGACGTGATCCGAATGCTCGGCGGCGACATTGTGCCAAAAATAGACGAGAAAATCTTTGACGACCTCTTCGTCCTCACAATCTACGCCAAGGGCAAAGCCAAAGTCGCGGCGATCAAGTACGGCAACGCCAATTAAACGCGCTCGCCAAGAGGTAAGAAATTTTCCCCTTCCTTTTTGCGAAGGGCGGGGAGAAATTCGCATGTTTCCCTGATGCGCATCAAGGATTTCAAGAGTTTTTGTCGGGCACAGTCCTTGCCATTAACCGGATTGGTGGTCAGGTACGGTTGTGTCTTAATACGAAAGGGAAATATTGTAATGAACACGCTGGGAATCAGAGGGTCGTCTCTCAATCGATACACTTTTATGTTGTGCGCCGTCCTGCTCGCGGCGAGCTTTGGGTCAAGCGCGACGCTTGCACAAACAGAACCCGTTTCACGGATTGATAAAGAGACAAACGTCAAACAGGTTGCGTCGAAAAAGGAGACGAAGGCGCAATCATCCAGGACGGCTGCACCCGCGCCGCAAACGTCAAAGCCGATCAAGATCGGAAGCGTGACTTTTTCGGGCAGCCTGCGTCTGCGCGCGGAAAATCATGGATGGTTTGAAACGCCGGGCTTCGAGGATGAATACACGTTCGGCGCAGCCACGTTGCGGCTTGGTCTCGGCCAGCAAAAAGAGAGATTCGACTGGCAAATCGAAGGGCAGTTTACGGGGCTCGCCAACCTTCCCGAAAACGCAATTGCGCCCGCGCCGCGCGGTCAGCTTAGTCTCGGCGCAAACTACCGTGCCGCCAACGGCAGACAGGACGGGAGCGCCGTCCTCAAACAGGCTTTCGTGCGCGTCAAAAATCTTTTTGGCGACAAGGCGAGCACCTTGCGCGTCGGGCGTTTCGAGTTTGCCGACGGTTCTGAAACGACTCCGTCTGATGCGACGCTCGCCGCCGTCAAACGCGACCACGTGGCGCATCGTCTGATCGGAAACTTTGGCTTCTCGCACGTCGGGCGCAGCTACGACGCAGTGCAGTATGTGCGCAACACAAAGAACGGAAACCTGACCTTTGTCGGTGGTCGCCCGACCGAAGGCGTTTTTCAACTGCGCGGCAACCGCGAGCTCGACGTTGATTTCTGGTACGGCGCATATACAAAACCGCTTGCCACCAAACGCACGGCGAGCGAGTTTCGCATACTCGCGCTCCACTATCACGACGGGCGCGGCGCTCTCCCGTCGGTCGAACGTCCCGGCGGGCGGCACGCTCGACGCCGTCCGGGCGGCGCTCGCCGGTGCCGGCGTCGGGGGGGCGCCCGAGGCCGGCAGCGTCGTGGCCGACCCCGCCTTCGCCGATCCCACGCTGCTCCGGGCCGGGAACGCCGCGTTCTACGGGGCCGGCGCCGACGTCGGCGTCTCTTCCGCGATGTACGGCGACCCCCGCCCGCGCCCGGCCGGCGCCGGCCCGGACCTCGGCGCGTGGGAGCTCGACGAGGAGGCCGGGTTCGTGCTCGCCCGGTCGTTCCCGACCGACACCGTCCGGGCCGACCGGCCCGTCGAGGTCCGCTGGGCCGCCGTGAACGTGGCGGCCGACGTCCGGA
>CBDUCU010000714.1:0-1947 GCA_965365725.1 uncultured bacterium
ATCTCGCCGGCTCGAAAATCGACGGCGCACCAGAATGGATGCGCGTGATGGCGGCGCAGATGGAGGTGGGCGGCGGCAGCCGCGATGTGGCGCGGACAATCTACGAGCGCATGCGTGATGAAGCAGGAGACGAAAAAGTAAAACAGCTTGCGCTGCTTCGTCTCGCACAACTCGATTCATTCGAAGAGCTGGACGCTATCGGTCGCGCGCTTTCAGACTTTCGCTCGCGCAATGGTCGTTGCCCGCGCGAGTGGCGCGAGACAACGGCGCTCCTGCGCGCGGCAAGATTGCGTTTTGACAACGCGGGGGCGCCGCTTGATCCGACGGGCACGCCCTATCTGCTTGTCCCGAATGCTTGCGACGCAAAGCTCAGCGCCGCCTCGCCTATTCCGAAAAAGTAGGACGCGCGTCTATGTCTCTCTTTAAGTCGCATTGCAGAGCTTGATATGAGAGACGGGCGCTGAAGCTTGTCCTAATGTGAGGAGATTATGTCAACAGCCGTCGAGATCGAAGGACTGACAAAGGATTACGAGATTGGGTTCTGGCGCAAGCGAAGAGTGCGCGCGCTCGATGGGCTTTCACTCAGGGTTGAGCGCGGCGAAATCTTCGGCTTCCTCGGCGCAAACGGCGCGGGCAAGACGACGACGCTCAAGCTTCTTATGCGTCTGATGTACCCGACCGCAGGCCGCGCCGCGATTCTCGGCTGCGACATCGACGATGTGTCGATGCATGCACGAATCGGATATCTGCCGGAGCATCCATATTTTTATGATTACCTGACGGCCCGCGAGTTTGTCGAGTACTGCGCCGAATTGTTTGGCTATCAACAGGCCGAGCGACGCGAGCGCGCCGCCCGTGCTCTTGAGCGCGTCCGGCTTGATGAAAAGAGCTGGAACAAACAGTTGCGTAAGTTCTCAAAGGGCATGCTTCAGCGCGTCGGGCTGGCGCAGGCGCTTGTCAACGACCCGGCGGTCGTTTTTCTCGATGAGCCGATGTCGGGTCTCGACCCGGTGGGCCGACGCGAGGTGCGCGACCTCATCGCCGGTTTGCGTACAACAGGCACGTCCGTTTTTCTGTGTTCGCACATCCTCTCAGACATCGAGGTGCTCTGCGACCGCGCCGCCGTGTTGCGCAAAGGGCGACTCGCGCACGTCGGCAGTCTTGAAGAACTAAGAGCAATGGGCGGCGAGCGTGCGATGGAGATTGTTGTCGCGGGCGCAGGCGTTGAGCGGTTGGAGACGGAGCTGACAGGAATCGAAGGCGCGCGCGTTGCACAAACGCCGAGCGGCGCGCGCATCGAAGTTCCGACGGAGCAGCAAGTCGATGAGGCGCTGCGCGCCGTCCGCGCAAGCGGCGCGCGTCTGGTCTCAATTCATCCTGTCGGAAACGCTCTCGAAGAGTTGTTTGTCGGCGACAAAGCAGGCAGTTGAGTCTTATTTGAATCTTACGCCCGTCAATTCGACTTTGATGTTGGCGTGCACATCGGTTTGCTTGAGGCCTTCAAAAAGAACCGGGATGAGCAAAGTCTTATTGGGCGCAATCTCTTGTTCGCGGACGACCGTGCGTTGTTTGACGCTTCGGCCTTCCAGATCGACGACTGCCGCGCGAAGCTCAACACCGTTGATGGTGCGATTCGTAAAGTTCCGAACCGTAGGCTTTGCCGTGATTAAGATATCGCCCAGAGCGCGCGTCGACTGTACTGCATCCTCGTTGGGATCGAAATCGATATCAATTCGTGAGCGCATTTCATCGAATTCAGGCGCGCCCGAACGCAGCGCGTTTTCAAGTCGAGGCTCGACGCGCGGCGCTCGCTCGCGCGTGGCGAGATAAACAAGGCCGCCCACAAGCAGAAGAGAGACGATGCCGACGACGAGAAATAAGGTGCGCCGCGTTCCCTTCTGCACATCTTCTCTCTGCAAAGAGCTGAAGGGAACGGATTGCGGCGGC
>CBDUCU010000715.1:0-1934 GCA_965365725.1 uncultured bacterium
CCTCACCGTCGGCAACGCCAACCCGATCCCCATCGTCAATGGCGTTGCGCCTGACTCGGTGCAGAAGGGGCGCGCAACCGCGCTTCCGCTCGTCATCGACGGCGCAGGCTTTATGTCCTCTTCGACAGTCGATTGGTACGACCGCATCACGGGCCAGCATACGAGCCTTGCGGTCACGTCGGTCAATCCAGACGGGACGCAGATTCAGGCAAGCGCGCCCGCATCGCTTCTCATCGATTCAAAGACGGTTGAGATAACAATCGTCAACCCCTCGCCCGGCGGCGGAGCATCAAACGCGCAAGCCTTCTTTATCACGGACACTGCGGCAACCGTGACAAGCGCGGAGACGGTCATTCCCAATCCCGTCACCGGCACTGCCTCGGCAACCTCCACCACGCCGAGCGGGGCAACGCTGTTGGCGGAAGCTACAAGCGGCGGCACACAGGGTGAGGGCACTCTGACGGTTGCGCAGTACAGCGCCGACCCTGTGGGCACAAACTCTTCGCCTAACACTTCGGCCTTCAGCACCGCCGAAGGAAGCGGCTATTTCGATGTGTACGTCGCGCCCGGCAGCAGCTTTACGCAGCTTTCGCTCAACTATTGCAATACGGGCGGCACAAGCCTCTACTGGTGGGACGGCGCGGCCTGGAATCTGGTCTCGAACCAGAGCTACAACGCTGCGACCGGCTGCATCTCCGTGACGGTGACGACAACCTCTTCGCCGAGCATCGCGCAGTTGACGGGTACGGTCTTCGGCGTAGCCAGCGGCCCTTCGGTCACACAAATCAATGTCAGTCCGACAACACCTGTGGCGGTCAACACAACGCCGGTCAGCTTGAGCGCAGGCATCATCGACGCAGCAGGCGCAGGCGTGTACACGGCTGAGATCAATTGGGGCGACGGGCAGACGAGTGTTGCAAACGTCAACGGCACGAATGTTTCCGGCGCACACACATACACGGCGGTCGGCGTTTACCCCGTTAAGGTAAAGGTCGTCCGCACGTCCGACGGTTCATTCGGTTCTTCCGTGTATGAATCAATCGTCGTCTATAACCCGAACGCAGGTTCGGTGACGGCTGCGGGCTGGTTCAGCTCGCCTCTCGGAGCCAATCCAGGCAATCCGTCGTTCACTGGCAAGGTCTCTTTCAATTTTGGCGTAAAGCACTCTAACGGCAAAACGAGACCGGACGGCTTAACGACCATGACGCTCAATGTGCCGGGTCTGCAATTCCTCGCCACAAGCTACGACTGGCTTGTCATCGACGGGGCGCAGGTGCGATTTAGCGGCTCGGCCAAAATCAACGGCAGCGACGGCTATGCCTTCCTCGTCTCGGCAACCGACGGCAAGCTGATTGCCAAAAAGACGAGCGACAAACTGAGGGTCAAGATTTGGGAGAAAGCGACCGGAAGGGTTGTTTACGACAACCAGATGGACGCTCTCAACTCTGCACCACCGTCAATCGCACTCGGCGGCGGTACGATCAACATTAAAAAGTAGTCTCTACTTTTTTAGCGTTAGTTTAGAAGCGGGCGCGCGCCGCTCGTCTCAAGTTACTCGCAGCTTGAGACGAGCAGCGCGCGCCCGCTTCTCAGCTTGATAGCGGTAATATAGACAAGTGATGGGACGGCGCAGATCAGTCCTCACACTATCAGTGTCGGCTCGTGCCGCCCCGCGCGGCCTTGTGCTATACTCCCCGCTCTTAAGAAAGCCATTAGCATTCAGCAGTTCGGCAATCAAATCGATGAAGTGAAGAGTCGCTTCACCTTATCGTAGTGGAATGTCTTCAGGGCGTAAGGGGTAAGGCTGAACGCCGAGTGCTTAATATTTAAGGAGACGGAAAACCTTGAGCGTTCTCGTCGATAAAAATACGCGCCTCGTTGTGCAGGGCATCACCGGCAAAGAGGGAACTTTCCACATGCTGCAGATGCGCGAT
>CBDUCU010000716.1:0-1922 GCA_965365725.1 uncultured bacterium
CGGGCTTGCAGCACAGGCGCAACAGTACGGCCAGAAGATTGCCGACGCGGCATCGACCGCCAAAGATTATGTGACCGAGCGCGCCGGCGTGGTCGGCGAGAAGTTCCAAGACCTGCGCAACAAGGACTATGGACAGATGGCCGAGGATGCAAAACAGTATGCGCGCCAGAATCCGGGTCAGGCGCTTCTGATCTCGGCAGCAGCAGGCTTTTTGCTCGGCATCCTGATTCGCGGCAGCCGCAGGTAAAGCTCACGATGAACGCGGAACGGTGAGCTGAAAACAGATTGTCTTTCATTCATCGTTTATTGTTCCGCGTTCATCGTTCATCATTGCGAAGGGGGGTTTTGAGCGATGTCGGAACTTGAGAGAAGCGGTGGGGCTGCACCGGCACGGCAGCAAAGCTACGTGCAGGCTGATATAGACAGTCTGCCCGCGCTGTTTGGCCGACTTGGCGACGACGTAATGACGCTTGTCGATGCAAAGCTCGGCCTCGTCAAGGTCGAGCTGAAGGAGGATGCCGCGCATTACGCGCGTCACGGCGCGTTGATGGCGGTCGGCGCTTTGCTGGCGACGGTCGGCACAATTCTTCTGACCGTCGCCGTCGCTTTCTTCGTCTCGAAGCTCTTTACGTTTGAAGACCCGCGCCTTAACTACGCGCTGGGCTTTGCCGTGACGAGCATTCTCTTTCTCGTCGCGGGCGGCGCGCTTATCCTCGTGATGAAAAACCGCATGGCGGCCTACGATCCGACACCGCACCGGAGTCTCGAAGAGATCAGAAAGGATAAACAATGGCTGAAGAACGAAATCTAGCAATCGCGCGCGCGCCCGAATCTTCCACAGCAGCCGACCCGGACGTGACGAAAGAAGAGCTTCAGCGTCGGATGGAAGAGGCGCGCGAATCGATCACGCAGACCGTTAGTGAGATCAAGGAGACAGTTGTGAACCAGTACCAGCAGGTGAGAGAGTCGATTAGCGACCAGCTTGATTGGCGCGAGCAATATCGTCGCCATACAGTTCCCTTTACCATCGGCGCGGCCGTCGGCGGACTCGCGCTCGGCTATGCCGTCGGCGGCGCGATCTTTGGCGACGACCGCGATGATTACGACGACGATGAAAGCGACGATAGCAGCGTGCTTTCAGCGCCCAAGGCTTATGCCGCCGCGCCCGTGCTCGGCGGGGGGCCGCCGCACGTACCGGCTGCTTTGCTTCGCAACCAGACCGGGATGGGCGAGCAGGCGGAAAGCTATTCAGCGCCCGCGCCTTCGGAACATGCCAGCGCAGGACGAGAGTCGGGACGCGCACCGCTCGCAGCGTATGCCGATGTGCAAGCGCCCGCCTCTCAAGAGCCTGAAGAACCGAAGGGGCCGACGCTCTTTGAAAGATTCAAGGAGACGAAGGCTTACGACCGTCTTCAACAGGAGTTGCATACGCTCGGCGACCGCGCCGTCGAAGAATTGTCGAAGACTGCGCGGACGGTCGTTCTTCCCGCGCTTCTTAACCGGGTCAAAGACATGATCGGCATCGATCTTTCGACGCAACGCGAAGTTGCGCAGCGCGCACAGGTCGAGCATCAAACCGAGAAGGTGACGACGGCCACCGCCTCAGCCGCAAATGCGCCGGGCGGGGCTGCCGGTCAGGGCGTTTGAGACGCAAGCCAGAATTTTCAACGTCTCAACTCTTTCGGGAGCGGGCCGCGCGCTAGACAATAAAGCGTTGCGGCCCATTCTCTTTCTACAATCCGCCACGCTTGTATAAGATTGATGTCCAGTCAATCAACGACAGTCGAGGTCATCGTCAATGCGTCGGCTGGCGCGGGCGAAGGCGACGCTTTACACGACCGGCTCGTCGAGGCGTTTCGTGCGGCGGGTCTTGATGCGCACGTGAGCATGGCGAGCGGCGGCGAGCAAGCGCTTGAAGCGGC
>CBDUCU010000717.1:0-1919 GCA_965365725.1 uncultured bacterium
AGTTCGAGTTTCCGTCGAGAAAGAAATCCGCGCGTCTCTCAAAACCCATTGCAGTGATGAAAGACTCTTACGACAAAGCGCAGCCGGAGGTGAAAGAGAATTTTTTGCGCTCGATCGAGATATTGAAACGTCACGCGCGCGTCGAGATGGATGTTGCCATCCCCGATTTTCCTTACGGCCCGGCGGTCGGAACAATCGTTGACGCAGAGGGCGCAAGCGCGTTTCGTGATTTGATCGAATCGGGGCGCGTCAAAGAGCTTGATAACGCCAACGACCGCGTCGGCGGATATTCGGCGCTGCTCGTCACGGCAGTAGATTATTTGCACGCGATGCGTCTGCGCGTGCCGATGCGACGCGCATGGAACGAGTTGTTCAAAAAATATTCGCTTCTCGTTGCTCCGTCGCGCTCGACGGTCTCTTATCCAATCGACAAAAATTTCGAGGATGCATACCCCGGCATTGCTGCCGCTTCACCAATCGGCGCGAGCAATCTCGTAGGCGTGCCCGGCATCTCTATCCCGAACGGCTTCGGCCAAAACAATCTTCCAACCGGGCTTCAAATCATCGGCCCCGCGTGGGCTGAAACAACGATCCTTGATGCAGCCGTCGCCTACCAAAATGCCACCGACTGGCATAAGCAGCGACCGAAATAAAGCGCCGTCCGTAGTCAGCAGTCCGTTGTTTGTGTAGGCATGACTCGCGGCTTTGATTGAAAGGTCATCCGACTTGCAACAAAAGCAACGAATAATGGAATGCTGACTACGGACAAATAATCCTCACTCTTTCTCCTGTCGGATGTTTGTTGCGCCTCGACGCTTGCAGCCTGCCACTTCTTCTCTCTTATCTGTAGAGTTTTTCGCCCCAATTTCTGTTTTTGCAGCGCGGCATCATGTTTGCCATGAGTTGAAGCGCGTGCGGCTTTGCGGCGCGAGGATTTGTTCGAACCGATTGAAAATTTGTTGGAACTGACGCGCATTGGTGCTCGTAAAACGCGGTTCGCGGCACATCTTATTTTATATTGATTGCCGCACACCAAAACCTCATGCAAGCGTAAATGCATTTTTAATCGGCAACTCAGAGCGAATTGTTAATCGCTGCTTTGCGCGCCTGCATGCAAACGAGGTTTCGGTATGTTTATAGAAATTTTCGTCGGTCATTTTTAATGATGGAGTGAAAATTTTGCAGGGCAACTCTCAACGGAGAAATTGCCATCTTTACGTGCTGACTCAAACGGTCAGGACAGATCAAAAATCAAACGACACTCTACAAGGGGAGGAACGCTAAATCTACATGCGTAAACTTATTCTTCTGGCAATCTTTATTGCCGCCTCTGCGCCTCTGACTTTCGCGCAGAATTCCGACGACTACGACAAGGTCAATTTCTTCGCTGGCTATTCGCACAACCGTGTGGACACAGGCATCAGCGATGCTGACGAAGATATCGACGACATCTTTGACGAGCGTGAAGGCTTCAACGGCTTTAACGTTTCGATCACGGGCAACGTCCATCGCTACGTGGGCATCACGGGCGACTACAGCTTTCATCGCAAGCGCTTCACGGACAGCTTCGGCGGCGTGACCGCCAGAGCCGATGCAGACCTGCACAACTTCCTCGGCGGCGTGACCATTAAAGACAACGCCAAAGAGACAAAGGTTCGTCCGTTCGCCAACTTTCTGATCGGCGGCGCACACGCCAAAACCGACGTTGACTTCACGGGCCTGCCTGCCGGAACGGTCATCGACGACGACGACAGCGAAAGCGGTTTTGCTGCGGCCATCGGCGGCGGTGTCGACATCCGTCTTAACGACCGCGTTGATTTCCGCGCCGTCAAGTTTGAGTACAACCCGACGCGTCTCGGCGGCGAGACGCAGCACAACTTCCGCATCGGCATCGGCGTGGTCATCAAGTAAGATTAAAG
>CBDUCU010000718.1:0-1916 GCA_965365725.1 uncultured bacterium
AGAGTAGCAATCGCCGGTGCCGCAGGCCGCATGGGCAAAGCGCTGATTGAAGCCGTGCAGTAGGGAGCCGTCGGAGAAAGCCACATTGGCGAAACGAGCCGTAGATACCGGCATCGTCTCGCTCTCGCGCATCAAGAACATGACGGTCACGGAAGCGGACGACGGTATCGCTTCGGCGCACGTCGATGCGTCTGTTGACGCACGACTCTCAACTTCCGACTCAAGACTCACGGTCGATGAGTTGCGCAAAAAATTTCGCGCGCCTTCGGGCGAAGCGGTGGAGATTTTGCGCGGCGTGAGTTTTGTGTTGGAGGCGGGCGAGTCTTTGGCTGTGGTGGGTGCGTCGGGAGCGGGCAAATCGACGCTTCTGCACATTCTCGCCGGACTTGAAAGCGCGGACGGCGGGCGCGTCGCGCTGGGCAGCTTCGATATCCTGCGTGCGACGAACGAGGAGCTTGCGCGTTTGCGCCGCCGCAAGATTGGGTTCATCTTTCAGTTGGATCACTTGCTCGACGATCTGTCGGCAGAAGAAAACGTGGCGCTGCCTTTATTGGTGGCGCGCGCAGGCTGGCGAGAGGCGAGAGAACGGGCGGCGCGGATGCTTGACGCGGTCTCTTTAAGCGCGCGTCGATTGCACAGGCCCGGCGAGCTTTCAGGCGGCGAGCGGCAACGCGTCGCAGTAGCGCGCGCACTGGTCACGCGCCCGCGCCTTGTGCTTGCCGACGAGCCGACGGGCGACCTCGACCTACACGCAGCGAAAGAAGTCAGCCGACTTCTCTTCGCGCTCTGCCGCGAGCGCGGCGCTTCGCTCATCCTCGCCACGCACAACGAGGAGCTTGCACGCGCGTGCGGCAGGCGCATGGTTTTGCAGGATGGTCGTTTCAGAGCATGACGGCCAATCTTTAACTTCAAATTGCCCTTTTTTTGTCATCCCGGAAATTAACAACTCTTCTGCCATTGGCGCGGTTAGGTTATAATGCCTGCGGGCGTACTCGCCGGTTTTATCTTTTGGAAAACCTCGACGCGCCGAAATGTTTTTCAAAACGGTTCTTAATCAAAGACAGTCCAGCTTTTTATGTTTGAACGCTACACAGAAAAGGCGCGTCGGGTCATCTTCTTTGCGCGCTACGAAGCAAGCCAGTTCGGTGCTCCGGCCATCGAGCCTGAACATCTTCTGCTCGGTCTGATGCGCGAGGACAAAACGCTAACGTCGCGTTTCCTTGCGCGCGCGCAGGCTTCTCTCGAAGCCATCCGCAAGGAGATCGAGGGGCGTGCGCCGCTCCGGGAAAAGATTTCGACCTCGGTCGAGCTGCCGCTTGCGCCTGAGACAAAGCGCGTCCTGGCCTACGCTCACGAAGAATCAGACCGTCTTCAGCACCGTCATATCGGCACCGAGCACTTGCTGCTCGGTCTTCTTCGTGAAGAGCGTTCGATGGCCGCCGAGATTCTCTACGAGCGCGGCCTGCGTCTGAACGCCGTCCGCGAAGAGGTCGCACGCGCAACGGGCGTTGACCCGCGCGCCGCGCAGAAGAAAGAGACTCCGCACCTCGCCGAGTTTTCACGCGACCTGACGGACGACGCAGCCAACGACAAGCTCGACCCGCTCGTCGGGCGCGAGGGCGAGATCGAGCGCGTCGTGCAAATTCTCTGTCGCCGCACAAAGAACAACCCTGTGCTCATCGGCGAACCCGGAGTCGGCAAAACGGCGATTGTCGAAGGCTTGGCGCAGCGCATCGTGCGCGGCGAAGTGCCGACCTTTTTAGAGAACAAGCGCATACTCTCGCTCGACCTTTCTTTGATTGTTGCGGGGACGAAGTATCGCGGGCAGTTTGAAGAACGCTTGAAACAGATCATGCGCGAGCTGGTCGAAAACCCGCAATACATCGTCTTTATCGACGAATTGCATACGCTCGTCG
>CBDUCU010000719.1:0-1912 GCA_965365725.1 uncultured bacterium
ATCTTGTCATCTATTCAAAGGTGCTTCGGGCAAAAAGCACCTCAATTCCAGCGTTCGGCGGCTACCCATCGAACTCCGGTAAATTCTCGAACTCGTCACGCGCCATCTCAGTTTCGGTTTTGGTCAGGAGCGCAGGGTCGCCCGCGCCCTCGGTTTCCACGTTCGTAAGGACGTGGCTCCATTGAAGCCATAAAGATGTTGTCAATCTCCGAGTCCGAGTAGCCTGTTTCCACGTTCGTAAGGACGTGGCTCCATTGAAGCTCGTAATAGACCGGGCGGCCCTGAGTGACCTGCCGACCGTGTTTCCACGTTCGTAAGGACGTGGCTCCATTGAAGCGTGCTGCTTGGCCTTTCTGCTAACGGTGGCATATCTGCTAAAGCGGATGTCGCTGTCGCCGCAACCAATCCTGCGATGGCAAGTGTTTCTTTAAGTCTCATCGCTCCGTGCTCCTTTCTATGTTCGGCGGTCGCTCATTATCCAACCTCGTAATAGTCAAATAAATTCTCTTCCTGTTTTCTCACGCGCCCGTCCGCCGTTAGATCGAAGAGCGCAAGATATATCGCCTCATAATCCAGCCCCGTCGCTCGCCTCAACCCCGATGCGGTCATACGTCCCTGCTGCGTCAACGCCTGCTCGACCGCCTGCCGCGCCTTCTGTCGCCTCGCCTTCGCTTCAGCTTCGCGCCGCGCTCGCTCGGCGGCGCGCTTCTCTTCTTCCGTCGGCTCGACAATTTGCGCCTGAACCGCCTGAGCCTGAGCAGCCTCCCTCTCGGCTAAATCCGCCGCGCGCATCTCCCGTCCACGCTCAAACGCCGCGCGCAACTGAGGACTGTTTTTTATCCGCGTGTTCCATGCCTCAAGCGTCATACCGTGCGCACGCGCAATCGCTTTTGCCTTCAGCCCGCTTGCCGCCATCTCGACGACGCGCAGCAAGTCGATGCGGGGCCGCCGCGCCCGTAACGTCTTCGTCTCAGTAGCCATAGACCAACCTGATTGCGTCGCGCGCGTGCTCGCTTGTCCGTCCCTCGTAGCCCGTATAGCGTCGCACCTGCTCGACCGTCCACTTCGCGCCGCGCGGAATCTCTCGCCGCACGTCGAACCCCAACCGCTCGAACCCGTCCGCCAACAAAACGGCCTCGCGCCGATTCGACCCGACGTTTGCCGCAAACCTGTCCCGCCCTCTGCTCCCTCGCCCTACTTCTGCGTCGGTGCGGGCGTAGAGCGCGCCGCGCGTGTTCGGGACTTCGACGACGATCACAGCCGTCTCCGGTGTCACGGTCGATGTGACGAAATCGTAAGCGCGCCAGAAGTCGAGCGTAAAAACCCCCGCCAAACATTTCGCCTCGCGGTCGTAGATTGCCACGCCCGTATGCAAGCCGCAGTCAAGACCAACGGCAAACTGAGGCTTCCGAGTTGCACGCTCTGTCGTCATCCGAATAACCCCTTCTGCTCGAATTTTTGCCCCGTGTGCAGGTCTGTCGTGACATCGCCCTCGACGAGTCGCGCATTTGCGTAATACTTCTTTGCAAGCTCGGTGACGGAGAGCAGGAACGCGGCGCGCACGCGCCAGCGCGCCGCCTGTGCGTCCCACGCGCGCACGTCGAAGGGCAGACTTTTAAGCGCGTCCTTGAAATCCTCATCGTATGTCGCGTCGATCTCGATTGAGTGTTCGGGCAGATGCTCCGGCCCGCGCTCCCTGACGTAGATGTCGATATATCGTCTGTCTCGCATCGCCCCTACAACCTCTCCCACTCAGCCAACTCCGACGCGTGCAGGCTCTTTCTCTGCGCCTTGACCATCCGCCCCGTCTTTCGCATCAGCCCTTTGCGTGCGAGCGCGCCGACGAGCGCGCCGACCGCGTTGTAGTGCGTGCCCGCAGGCGGGCGGCCCGTGCGCGCCGTCACGTCCTCGA
>CBDUCU010000720.1:0-1905 GCA_965365725.1 uncultured bacterium
AGCGCCTGCAAGCAAGTTTTCTTTCTGCTCAGTTCTTTAACAATGGATATGGATTGACGTTTGTGCCGGCCCACCAGCGTTTGGGATCGTCGGTGATGGAGACGGAGAAGTGTAGGTGGTAGTTGCCTGCGCCGGCGTTCCCAGTGTCGCCGACGTAGCCGATCACTTCGCCGCGACGCGCGAAGCGGCCCTCGGCAAGCCCGTCGGCGTAGCGTTCAAGGTGCGCGTAGTAGAGGATGGTCTTGTTGTCGGTGGCGAGCTGATAGATGGTGATGCCGCCCGGAACGCTCTGGAAGAGTTTGACGATGGGGCCGTCCGCGGCGGCGAGGACGGGCGTGCCGCGCGGAGCGATAATGTCGATGGCGTTGTGCGTGCGGCCTTCGGAGCGCGCCTCAGTGTATGTGTCGCGCAAATCTTCAGCGCGCACGCCCTGCACGGGAACGAGAAGCAACGGTTGCGTCTGACTAGAAGAAACGGGAGGCAATGACGCTCCATTTTCTTGAACGCCCGGAACGGCAGACGAGTCTTGTTGTGGCGGCGTAGGCTCAAGCGAGGCGGTGGGCGCAGGCGTTTCGACCGTCGCGGCGGTAGGCGTTGCCTCAGGAGTTGCAATAGAGGGCGCGTTCGCATTCGAGATTGGTTCAAGCGTGGGTTGCGTCTCGATCGGCGTAACAGGCGTTGACCCATATCTGACGTTTAAGAACCAGACGATTGCGCCGACCGAGGCAAGCAGAATAAGCGCCACAGCCAAGACCTTCAAACGCGCCCGCGTCTTCCAACGGTCTTCGTTAGACCGCGACGCAACCGTCGGTCTCTGTTGCCTGCGCTTCTCCTGATCGTCTGCCATCTTGATTCGTTTGGAAACGCACAAAGGATATGATTGACGCGCTGCCGAATCAAGCGCGATGCGCGGTAGTGGCGCGCGCGCGCCCTTTTCTGATATTACATAGCTCAAAAGGAACGCACGCGACAGCAATTCATATCGAGCTGCCAAAGATCGAGAAAGGCGGCTGCCAATGTTCGACCAAAATCACACGGAGGTGCAGAGAAGTGTCAGACGTTTTCGATGAGCGCCGCAAAGGTCTCGAAGAAGAATATTTCAACCGCAAGAATAAAGAGTCGCTCGACAGATTGCGCGAGGCTTTGCATGAAGAAGCGCGTGCGCGCGGCGAAGAGACGGCGACGATGAATTGTCCGCGCTGCGACGGTCGGCTTCATCAGATGGTCTTTGACGACGTAAACATCGACCGTTGTGATAAGTGCGACGGAATCTGGCTCGACGCAGGCGAACTACAACAGATCATCGGTCAAGAGAACGCGCCGGGGCGTTGGCTGAGCGTCTTCTGGCCCGGACGCAAGAGCGAGCGAGAACAAGAGTAGTCGTTTGACTTCATCTCATGACCGGAAAGAACAACTCGAAGCTGACGGCGCTTGTGACGGGCGCATCCGGCGGAATCGGACTTGAGCTGGCGCGTCTGTTTGCGGCTGATGGTCACGACCTTGTGCTCGTCGCGCGCAGCCGAGACAAGCTTGTCAGCCTTGCCGACGAGCTGAGCGCAAAGCACAAGGTGAGTGCGCGCGTGGTGGCAAGCGATCTGGCGCGGCCCGAATCACCAAAAGAGATTTTTGAAGAGATGCAGCGCGCAGGCGTTGAAATCAGCGCGCTTGTCAACAATGCGGGTTTTGGCTCTTACGGCTTGTTTGCAGAGACCGATGCGCGCGCTGAACTTGAGATGCTGCAAGTCAACATCGTTTCGTTGACGCATCTGACGAAGCTGTTTTTGCCCGGCATGATTGCGCGCGGGCGCGGCTATGTGATGCAGGTCGCTTCGACCGCAGCGTTTCAGCCCGGCCCTTTGATGGCGGTCTATTACGCGTCGAAGGCTTATGTGCTTTCGTTTTCCG
>CBDUCU010000721.1:0-1903 GCA_965365725.1 uncultured bacterium
CGGTCTCAATCAAGGCTCGGCATATGTTCGAATCGCACCTCACGAAGAGCGCACGCTTTCCTTTACCAGAATCTGGCGCGAAGCCGTTAAAGGAACACCCGGCAACGCCTTCCGGGGCAACTACACGCAACAGGACGTGATGCAGGAAGTGCGCCGTCGTCTGCGCAAGTTTTCGCCGCTCAGGGCGGGCGTGCGCAACATGCCTTCGTTTAACTTCGGCGGCGGGCGCTCAGATATCGATTTTGTCATGCGCGGGCCCGACATCATCGCGCTTAACAATTACGCGGAAGATTTGCTCGCGCGTTCCGAACGCCTGGGCGGTATCATTGAAGGCGATGTCTCGCTTAAGCTCAACAAGCCGGAACTCAGAGTTGAGATCGACCGCCAGCGCGCCGCCGATCTCGGCGTTGACACAACCGACATTGCCAACTCCCTGCGCATCATGGTCGGCGGCGATCAGGAAGCCTCGCGCTATCAGGACGAGTCGGTCAACGAGTCCTACGACGTGCAGCTTCGCCTGACCGAATCTGATCGCAACGACCCAAAGACAATCGAACAACTTTACGTTCCTTCGACGCGCGGCGGCCTCGTTCGTCTCGACAACCTTGTAACGGTCAAACGCGACACGAGCTTTTCGCGGATTGATCGTCTCAACCGCGAAAGACAAGTTTCGGTGCGCGCTTCGGTCGCACCCGGTTTTGCTTTGGCTGACCGCATCGAGGCGATGCGCGGCGCTGTGCGCGAGATGAATCTGCCTGCGGCCTACACGACGACCGTTTCGGGACGCGGTCGAGAGCTTGAGAGAACCTTCAACGAGTTTATCTGGGCCTTTCTGCTCTCGATCATCTTCATGTATATGATTCTGGCCTCGCAGTTTGAGTCGGTCGTCCACCCCATCACGATTCTTTTGAGTCTGCCTCTGGCCGTGCCCTTCGCGCTTTTGTCGCAATGGCTTGCGGGCGATACGCTCAATCTCTATTCCGCACTCGGCATACTCGTTCTGTTCGGCGTGGTCAAGAAGAATTCGATCTTGCAGATCGACCATATGAACAACTTACGCGAGCGCGGGATGGAGCGCTTGGAAGCAATCATGCAGGCGAACCGCGACCGACTGCGCCCGATTCTAATGACGACGCTTGCGCTCGTCGCAGGTATGCTCCCGCTTGCGCTCGGCACGGGGCCGGGCGCGGAAGAACGTCGCTCAATCGCCGTCATCGTCATCGGCGGACAGACGCTTTCTCTGCTGCTCACGCTGCTTGTGACGCCCGTCGCCTACTCTCTGTTTGACGATCTGGCCGCCACATCGCGTTGGCGCGCACTGGCCAAGAGTGTGAATGTTGTTAAGCGTCGCGTGTGGGCCACAACTCGCGCTGCTTTCGCGCGAAAAAGCGTTGTGGAAAAGGGGGATTTACCCGTCGGCCCTCAACTTGAGGAAATTGACGGTGGCCGCGCCGGTGCGAGGGCTGAAGGCGGAGATTAAGTCTCGAAATTGGTCTCAGGGATCAACGCCTCATCGTCAGAAAAGACTTATTTCTTCGCCTTAGGCTTATCCTTTTTGCCGCTCAGATAAGCTACTGCAGCAGTCGCCAGAATCGCTCCGACCGCGACGCGCGTAACCAAACTTGTTCTGTTGTGTTTCCACTCTGCCTTCCAGCCGCGCTCGGCAAAGACGTTTGGCACGCGCCCCTTCGAGAGATCCTCCAAATAGCCTTCCACCACGCCCACTCGATCCGCAAGCATCAAAGGCAGCCAATGTGCATAGCTGGATTCGCTGTATTTGAAAGCAGCGCGGCGGATAATCCCGCTTAGTCCTGCGGGTGGTGTCGAGGTGCCAAATGCGGCTGAGAAGTTCGGGCGCTCGTTTGAGTGCAGCACCTCGACGCTGCTCTCCTGCTGTGTGGGA
>CBDUCU010000722.1:0-1902 GCA_965365725.1 uncultured bacterium
CCTTCTCTTTGAAAATATCCAAACCCATTACTTGCTCCCTTCGCTGTGCCCCGGAAAGAGGCAGGCCGAAATTAGGTACGTTATAGAACTTTGCGATTTGCGATTTCCGCTATGCTCCGCGCCGCAAGTCACGGGGATTTAACGCTGGTGTCGCAATACTGAACCAAGGTCCTGATAAAGCATTCAGACACCTTCTCTTGTTTCTAAACTGTGTTTCAGAAACCACACGGTTATTACTGATTTAGTCGCTGCTTTTTTTCTGAAAGCCGTTCTCGCGCATCTTCGCAAATAATGTCGAGACCGAGCGATAAACAAGCGTGGAGCGAGCTTGCAATCCGATGTTTAATGGGAGATGCTTTGATACTGTTTTGGTATCCAAAATTCCTCCCATCAGCGCGGACGGCCTTCAGGAATTTTATGAGAAGTTCTTTTGTCTGAATGCTCACCGATGTTTATGGTTGCGTCGCGCGAGCGGGTGGACTCAACTTACTTTGACCACGTGACAATGAGTTTCCAGAGGTAAAGAGATGCGAGACGTTTATCTTGTCGGCTCGGTGCGAACGCCCATCGGGAGGTTCGGCGGGGCGTTGTCTAATCAATCGGCGGCTGATCTGGGTGTGGTGGTGGCGCGCGAGAGCTTACAACGCGCCGGACTCTTTGGCGGCAGCTTGCAGGAAGTTATATGGGGATGCGCGCGTCAGGCTGGAAACGGTCCAAACGTCGCGCGTCAGATCGCCTATCGCGCAGGGATTGCTGAAACCGTGCCGGCTTCGACGATCAACAAAGCATGCGGTTCGGGACTAAAGGCGATCATCCTCGCGGCGCAGGAGATCATGTTGGGCCGCGCGCGGGCGGTGCTTGCCGGCGGTGTCGAAAGCATGTCGCGCGTCCCGTTCTATGCGGAAAGCGCGCGCTGGGGGATGCGGATGGGCAACATGGAGCTGGTTGACGGCATGCATCGCGACGGCTTTCTCGACCCGCTCTCAGGTCAGTTGATGGGCGAGACGGCTGAGACGCTCGCACGTCAATACGAGATCACGCGCGACGAGCAGGACCAGTATGCCGTGCGCACTCAACAACGCGCCGCTCAAGCTATCGAAACGGGACGCTTCGATTCGGAGATCATCCCGGTTGAGCTAAAAGGCAAGCGCGGCGAAACAGTTCTCTTTACGCGCGACGAACATCCCCGCGCCGGAACGACGCTTGAATCTTTACGCAAGCTCCCGCCGGTCTTCTCCAAGGATGGAACGGTTACGGCGGGAAATTCCTCCGGCATTACGGACGGTGCGGCTGCCCTCGTCGTAATGGGTGAAGAGGCTTTGAAGGAATCGGGCGTGGAGCCGCAGGCGCGCATCCTTGATTATGAGATTGCGGGGGTTGCGCCCGAAGTGATGGGAATCGGCCCCGTGCCTGCTGTGCGTCGTTTGCTCGAAAGACAAAAACTGACGCTCGACCAGATAGACCTCGTCGAACTCAACGAGGCCTTCGCCGCGCAGGTTATCGCCTGCGACCGCGAGCTGAGGTTCGACCCCGAACGTCTTAACGTCAACGGCGGCGCGATCGCTCTCGGTCATCCAATCGGCTGCACGGGCGTTCGCATCACGACGACGCTGCTGCATGAAATGAAGCGGCGGCGCGCGCGGCTCGGCCTCGCAACGCTCTGCATCAGTGGCGGCATGGGCATCGCGCTTCTGGTCGAAGCCGTGTAGATACCCGGCGGCAATTTGAATATCGGCTGGCAATTTCGGATTCAAGAGAGGAATGTCTATGAAGAAGTTTATTCGTGTGCTTGTGTTGGCGCTGGCGTTCGTCGCCCCTGCTCTTTCGCAGAGCAAAGACAATAAAGATAATAGACCTCTTGCAAAAGTAATTAGCCGAGGCCAAGTTCATAATTGTGCAGCC
>CBDUCU010000723.1:0-1891 GCA_965365725.1 uncultured bacterium
ACGGTTGAGTGGCGGGCCAAAGCTTTCCATTACAGGATCTAACTGATGATCTCTCGGCAAAGAGAGTGCGCTCACTGGCGCGGGTAAATCAACTTGTAAGCCATTAAGCTTTGGACAAGATTATTTAAGCTTGAGGCAGCATGTTCGGAGGTCACTTCATATCTTTCTACCAACTCCTTAATAATTTCCGGGGCGGCCAGATTCTTTTCAAGTGCGCGCCAAATAATAACGGCGGTCTCATTGAGCTGGTAATAGCGTTTTGCATTCAAATCGACGAGCACGCCTTCTCCCCCATCAAATTCAGTAAAGACGACATGATCGTGCGGCAGGACGTTTGTCACGACGGCGTTTTGATTCATTTCGCTTAGACACCTATTAAAATTGATAAATGGACTATAGCCCCTGCGTTACTGCATCTAACAGCAATCATCTAAAAGCCTCACGGCTTTGTCTGCGTAATTGCCGAAGCGGGCGCGACGACTGCAATCCTTACGGGTTGAATCTCTGACGTTTGAAGGTCAGCGCGATAGTAGAGCCGCGCGACGGGCGCAAGATTGCGGATGGCAACGTCAAGCGGATAGTTCTTAAAATCGACATTTATCACTTCGGCTGATTCATAACGTAAATCAAAAGGAATGTTAAGCTCGCTCGCAATCTTATAGAGAACGAGAACAAGCGGCTTTTTGCGCGCCACTACCGAGAGTTGATTATTCTCGTACCTAACTTTGAGTTCCTGCTCCTCAACCTCTTTTCTCTTCTCGTATTCCTCCGTCCCTTCTTCCGTGTCGCCCTCGATCAGAATTGTCTCCGACTGATGCTTTATGTTCGCGTGTGGTGAGGGTTGTTTATCGGTCAAGTTATGCAGAAACACACCCAGAAGTTTTGGCTGCGTCATACCGCCGCCGACCTCATAATCAACATAAACTTTCGGTGCGAGAAGCCGCAGGGTCGGCTCAAGCGCGAGATTTGAAACATCGAGGTCAATGACCTGCCCAGACATTGAGGGACTAATGTTAAAGGGAACTTTGAGAATCTTTGAAAACTCGTTAACGACATCCGCCAATGGAGCTTGATGCGCCTTTACGCTAAAGGTTTGCGGATTTGTTTTACTAGCAGATAGATGCCATTTTCCCTTTTCAATACCGGCCTTTGCATCTGCCTTTTTCACACCCGGCGAATTCTGTCCGTAAACCTGTGTGAGAGAAACAAAGCAAAGCGTAAAAAGGAGAGTTGAAAATAATCTCGACAGATAAACATGTGCGCAAACTTTCGTCATGTATGACCTCAATTCAATTTTAAGAGTTTTTCACCTGCCACAAACCTTTTGGAGAGCTGAGATCAGGACAACTTTGGAGGAGGAAAACCCGACATGCACTCCCTTTGTGAGCCTGCGGAAACTAACACACACAAACTCAGAGCGTCAACGCAGAGCATCCTGCGTCAGGAAACGTTGCGACATGCAAATGCCGCTGCCCCTGTAAGCCTCGCTCATCCAACTTTAACTGCATATCCCAAGCCATCGCCGACAGGTAAAACCTCTGCGAGAAGCTGAGGATGTCGCACAAAGAGCTGATTGAAAGAGCGTATTGCTTGGGTTGATGCGTTCTGCTCTGAGTTTCTAATCTCGCCCGCGACCTGCCCGCCCCACAAAAGATTGTCCACAACCACAACTCCGCCTTCGCGTAAAAGCGGCAGCGCGGCTTCAAGATATTCGGCATATTCTTCTTTGACGGCATCGATAAAAATCATGTCGAATGTCTCGCTCAAGCCTGGCAAGACTTCCAAAGCAAAACCCTTTTTGATTCTGACGCGGTCTCTCACACCAGCGCGCGTCAGGTAATCTTCTGCGCGCGAGATCATCTCTTCGCTTGGATCAATTGTGACAATCAAA
>CBDUCU010000724.1:0-1883 GCA_965365725.1 uncultured bacterium
GTGCGGCCCCGCCCCGTTGTTTTAATCAAGCAGTTTTATGACGCAGTAATTCAACTTTTTTGGAGGATTTGATGGACGTTACAACGAATGAGAGAAGAACGGCGAAGGTCGGGCAGCCTGCACCTGATTTCGATATGCCCTCGACCAAAAACATCGAGAAGCTGAACGAGAACGTTAAGCTCGCCGACTACAAAGGCAAGTGGGTGGTGCTTCTTTTCTACCCGCTCGATTTTACCTTTGTCTGCCCGACGGAGCTGACCACTTTTAGCGAGCGCATCGAAGATTTTGAAGGCATCGGCGCGGAAGTCATCGGTGTTTCGACCGATTCAGTCCACTCGCATCGCGCATGGTTGCGCACGCCGCGCGCGCAAAACGGTGTCGAAGGTCTCAAGTATCCGCTTGCCTCCGACATCACCAAACAGGTCTCGCGCGACTACGGCGTGCTTATCGAAGACAAGGGAGTCGCGCTGCGCGGCCTCTTCGTCATCGACCCCGAAGGCACCCTGCGTTACGCAGTCGTCCACGACTTAAACGTCGGACGTTCCGCCGAAGAAACCATTCGCGTCATCCAGGCCCTGCAAACCGGAGGCTTGTGCCAGGCCGAATGGCGGCCCGGTCAGGAAACTTTGAAAGTCTGAAAGCGGTAAATCGTGAATCGTCAATCGTGAATGGATAAACCTTATTCTTAACGATTGACGATTCACGATTGACGATTCGCGAGGGGGTTTAGATTATGCCAATGAGAATCGGGACGGAGATGCCGTCGTTTGAGGGCGCGACCGAATGGTTTAATGCGACGGGCGCGGCGGCTGAAGCTAAAGCCAAAGGCACGCCGACGCTCGTGCATTTCTGGTCTGTGAGCTGCGGCACCTGCAAGGAGAACATGCCGCGCCTGCAGGAGCTGCGCGACACGTTGGCCGAGCGAGGTCTGCAGGTCGTCGCTATTCATCTGCCGCGCTACGAGGCCGACACAGACGCGGAAGCCGTGCGCGAGGCCGTGACGACTTATAACATCATCGAGCCGTGCGCCATCGATAACGAGCATCGTCTGCGTGATGCATTTAAGAACGACAACGGCTATGTCCCGGCCTACTATTTTTTTGACGCGGAAGGAAAGATGCGCTGCTTTGCGGCAGGAGAAAATGGTTTGAAGATGGTCGTGCCGGCGATTGAACGCGCGCTTGGTTCTGTTGCCGGTAAGTAAATTTTCAATGTAAGTAAAAGAACGCGTATTTGGCGGATCAATTCATACTCATTCCGCCAAATCCGCGTTCATCCGCGTTCTAAATTCTTTGCTCTTCCGGGCTAACGCCCCGTTCCAATGGTCTTACGTTTTCTGACGGCAGATTTAGGCGCGACCGCCGGACGACCGATGAGAGGCGTGCTGCGACCTGCCGTCAACGCCTCGCCCTCTTCGATGCTTCGCACATCAACCCTAAATTGAGACTTGCGACTGACGCGCGCAAGCATCTGACGGATGCTCGCGTCGTCGAGACGTGAATCGTCGATGTTGCTCGATTTGAGTTCGGCGCGCACGCGCTCGATGCTCGCGGTCTTGCGTTCGTACACATCTGGATAGAGATAAAGCACGCCGCCCTCGACGACCGCCGTATCGTAGTTGATGTCAACCGGCAAGGGTTCATCGAGCGCGGCCACGACCGTCTTAAAGCTTATCTTGGCGCGCGCAATCTCGCGCTTTGTGACGGGAATCTGGCGTGCGGCGACGATCTTTTCCGCCAGGTCGTAGAGGTCTTGTTTGAGCATTCGGACGCAGCCATGCGAGACGAGATTGCCGAGATCATTCAAGCCTTTGGCCTGATGGATGAGATAGCCGCCGCCGAGCGGAATCTTTACGTTGCCGAGCGGGTTGCGTTTGTCGCTCG
>CBDUCU010000725.1:0-1866 GCA_965365725.1 uncultured bacterium
CGCCGCAGACGTGCGCCGCGCCGCACAGGAAGAAAAGCTTGCGGCGCTCATAGGTCTCGAAGGCGGTTATGCGATTGATGAGAAGATCGAAAACATCGAAAAATATTACAACGCGGGCGTGCGCTATATCTCGCCGACGTGGACGGTGAGCACATCTTGGGCCGGGTCGTCGGGCGACGGCGCGGGGCGCGAGCGCGGCTTGAATGATTTCGGTCGACGCGTCGTCGCAGAGATGAACCGGCTCGGCATCATGGTCGATGTCTCGCACGTTTCGGATAAAACTTTCTGGGACATCATCGACGCTTCAACTAAGCCAGTCATCGCCACGCACTCAAACGCGCGCGCCATTACAAACGTCCCGCGCAATCTGTCGGACGAGATGATTCGCGCGATTGCGCAGACGGGCGGCGTGGTTTGCGTCGTCTTTTATCCGGCGTTTGTCGAGCCGGGCTGGGAAGAGAAAAAATCAAAGGTCGATGCGGAGATTGCTTTGGAAGTGCAGGCCGCAGGCGAAGCGGCAAAGGGCAGGGGTTCGGTCAGACGCATCGCGCGCGACCGCGTGCGTGCGCGCGAATATGCGCAAAGACTTCCTCCGGTCTCAATCGCGCGCGTTGTTGACCACATCGACCATATCGTCCGACTTGTCGGCATTGAACACGTCGGCATCGGGTCGGACTTCGACGGCATACAGGCGCTTCCCCGCGATATGCGCTCGGCGGCTGACTTGCCGAATCTGACAATCGAGCTTCTCAAACGCGGCTACACGGAAGCAGACGTTCACAAAATTCTCGGCGGAAATATTCTGCGCGTCATGGAGCAGGTGGAAAAGAGATAAAAAAGCTGCATCTTGCGGATAGGAGTTCGAAGCCATGCCGTTTAAGGTTGATCAGATCGATCACGTTCACGTCTATGTCGCCGACCAACGCGAGGCGGCTCGTTGGTATGAAATGGTTCTCGGCCTGACGGTTCACGGCGAGGCAGAGGAGCCGGTTGAAAGCGGCCCGCTCGTCATTACAAGCGATAACGGAAACACGAGTCTCGCGCTTTTCAAAAGGCGTGACGCAAACGCGCGAACGCCTTCGACCATCGCCTTTCGCGTCGGCGGAGAAGGGTTTCTTCAATTTTTGGATGAACTCGAAGCGGTCGAATTGTTCGACCGAGACGGCGCAAGACTCAAGAGCGCGGGAATTGTCGATCACGACTACTCTTATTCGCTTTACTTCAACGACCCCGACGGCAATCCAATCGAGCTGACGACATATGATTACGAACAGGTGCGCTCACGGCTAGACAACAGATGATGAGTTCTACAGCCCCGTTCAAAACAGAAAAAGAGGATGCGACTGAGACGCAGCTTGCGCGACCGCAGATCGGTTTCCACGCGCCGATTGCGGGTGGACTCGACAAGGCTCTGACAAAAGTACACGCGCTTGGCGGCGATGCTGCGCAAATTTTCTCGCGCAACCCGCGTGGATGGGCCGCGCGCCCGCTCTCTTCAGAAGAGATAGAACGCTTCCAAACGGTGCGCGCCGAAACTCAGATCAAAACGGTCGCCGTTCACGCCAACTATCTCATCAATCTCGCTACGGCTGACGAAACGATACGCGAAAAGTCGATTCGCGCCTTTCGCGAAGAGATCGAGCGCGCGCTTTTGCTCGGTGCAGATTATCTCGTCGTGCATCCCGGCAGCGCGCGCGGCGCATGCGAATCTGACGCGATTCAAACGTGCGCCGGGAGTTTGCGCGAGGCTTGCGAAGCGATAGAGATGAATGATTTTCGCGTGTTGCTTGAGAATACAGCCGGACAGGGCGAATGCATCGGCCATCGCTTCGAGCACCTGCAAGAGATTATCTCGCTGTGCCCGGA
>CBDUCU010000726.1:0-1843 GCA_965365725.1 uncultured bacterium
GACCACGACGCAGCGACCCTTTCACCGGGCTCGACGAACAGAGTGGAGCGCCGTCACGTCCTGAATCCTATTTCTCGATTCAATTTGTTCCAGCCTACACGCTTGCCTTGCCGGCAAAGATACTTGGTCTTAATGCAGCAAATTCGTTTTTGCTGCTAACCATAATCTGCGCGATAGGCTCGACGCTTGCGGTCTTCTGGCTGCTCTCGCTGTTGGGCGTCGATGCAAAATCATCTGCTTGTTTGACAATTGCGGTGCTCTGTCTGGGCTCCGTCCAACTATTGATTAACTATTTCCTTACGCAAGAGCCTTCCACAAATCATCTTTCATTTCTCAGACGCTATCAGCCGTCGGCTGCTTTCCCACTGTTCTTTCTTTTCTGCAGCTTTATCTGGTTAACGCTGACAAGCAAACGCAGAAGAACTGTTTTGACTTCCACTGTGGCGGCTGGGCTGATTTTCAGCTTACTTGTTTATTCATACTTCTATTTGTGGACGACGGCGGCAGCATGGCTTCTATGCATTTTTACTGGTTGGTTTTTATTGCGGCGCGATTCACGCTCATTGCGACGCTTTGCGACGGTTGGAACAATCAGTCTAGCTTCTCTCATTCCATATACAATTCTTCTCTCGAAGCGCGCCGCTTCAACGGACGAAGGTCTTTTTCTCGCGCATACGCGTGTGCCTGATCTTCTACGTCTGCCTGAGATAATTGGCGCGGGTGTTCTGATTGTTTTACTGATTCAACTTAAAAGACGGTCTATTCATTATGCATCTCCGACAGTTCTATTTACCGCAGCGTTTGCCGTAACGCCTTTTATTGTTTTCAATCAACAGATTATTACCGGGCTGTCTCTCCAGCCTTTCCATTATGAGATGTATATCGTCAACTATGTCGTCATGATCGGTCTGGTTTCAGCGCTTTATTTAACATTACAAACGACCGCCACCGGGAAAAAATTCAAAACACTAATAATCACGTCAATCGCTTTTATCTCACTTTGCAGCGGGCTTGCAGAGACAATGCTTGGGAGCACGCGGTTTCGGCCTGCAAATGAATTGCGCGACCGTGCATGGCCTGCCGCTCAAAGACTCGCCTCGCTCTCACGCGAGAGCACGAATATTGATTTGGACAAGAGTTCAATCGTCCTGGCGACAGATATGACAATTGCCGACTATCTGCCGAGCATTGCGCCACAACCTGTTTTCTGGTCGCCGCATCTCGTCAACTTTCCAGGTGTCAGCATCGAGGAGGATAAACAGCGCCTCGCGGCATTTATGTATTTTACGGGTGTTGATCTCGCAGATAGCGATGAAGAAGACATTCAAAATCTGCGCGGCAGGACGAAATACTATGTCACTTCTTTAATCAGTCGGGCGCGGCACAATCGAAAGCTGACGATTGAGTGGAAGCCGATTTCTGATGAGGAGATCAAAGAAGCGTTAAGCTACTACAGGCAATTCGTCGAGTCGTTTGACCCCTACGGCAGCCAGATACCTAAAATCACATATATTTTGTCTGCAGACGATGAAAGAATCGATTTTAAGAATCTCGACAAATGGTATGAGCGGGATGCGGGCGAGAAAATAGGAGCGTTTACTCTTTTTCGTGCGCGTCTTAAAGAGCAGCAAAAGTAGCGTGGAGTTCTCTTAAAGCAGATGAGAATTTATAACATGCCGCTAGGTGAAGTTCTTGATGTAGAAAAAACCCGCTTTGACCAAGCGTCGCGCAAGGACGACCTTACTTCGTGTGCTTAGGCCGCCGGGGATTTCATCAACGACGAAATGCTGTGCGCGTGCGACAAATTCAAGCGCCGGAGCAAATGCATGCGGCATCGAAAGCG
>CBDUCU010000727.1:0-1841 GCA_965365725.1 uncultured bacterium
GACGCGGCCAAACCCGCCAACCAAAATGTCGCACCCCCCGCAGAGCAGACGATAGCTCCGCCCGACTCTTCGACAGACAGCAGAGCCGCAACGCAGAGGGCCGTGCTTCCGCCGCTCGAAATCAGCATCAACGGCAGGACCGTCCCCATCCAGCCCGGCAACCCGCTCGAAATCGTCGTCGGCAAAGAGCGCGTCCGCATCATCCTCCAACCAGCGCCGTGAAAAGCATTGATGAATAAGAAGACAGGAGTCGGAAGTCAGAATGAAGAAGCGATTTATTCTGACTTCCGACTCCTGTCTCCTGAAACCTCTGTTTTCCCTTCTGCCTTGATCCTTGCTTTTATGTTGCGTTGGATCGAAACTATCTCATCCCCCGAACAAAATGTTTCTGAGCGTCAGATGAGGAGGTGAAACATCATGGCTGATGAGAAACAAGGTAAATGCGCGCGTGCAACCTGCGAATGTCGCGTGTCTGGAGACGACAAATATTGCAGCGAAGAGTGTGAGGACGCACACAAAGTGAACATGATGGAGATCGGCTGCACTTGTCACCACGCGGAATGTAAGTGAGCAAGCAGACAGAACTCAGGAGGCAGAACTCAGAATAAGAAAAGCTTGTCTTGAGAATTCTGGGCAGCTTGCACCCCACCGCACAGCACGCAAGGGTGTCATTTCAAATTTGAGATCTGAAATGACACCCTTGCGTCCTGATCAATCTCAGCTCTTCTCTATGTGAAAGCCTGAACCTCCCGTTTATTCAAGAATCAATATCGCTTGCCACGACGGCTTGTTGATGAAAATCGCGCTTGCGCGCTAAAGTAGTCCGCAAGTTTTTTTCCGTGAACAAATGAGTCGTTCGATTCACATCCTTTCAAGCGGGACGCGTGCGCGTACGGCTGCATCCCGGCCTGACGTGCTGGCGCGTCTCGCTGAGATCGCTGGCGCAGAGAACGTGCTTGTTGACGAAGAGCGCGTCGAGCCATATGCGCAGGATGCGCTCAAAGAAAAATTTCCGCCCGAAGCGGTCGTGCTGCCCCGTTCGACCAATGAGGTTGCAGAGATTTTGCGTCTCGCCAATGAGCACCGTTTTCCCGTCACGGCGCGCGGCGGCGGCGTTGGCTACACGGGCGGCGCTGTTCCGGTCGAAGGCGGCATCGTCATCGGAACAGACCGCATGAACCGCATCAAGGAGGTCTCAGCCGACGACCTCTATGTCGTTACCGAGCCGGGCGTGACGACCTACGCGCTGCAACAGGAGGTTGAGCGCGCGGGCCTCTTTTATCCGCCCGACCCTGCCTCCTACAAAAATTCTTACATCGGCGGCAACATCGCTGAAAATGCGGGCGGCATTCGCTCGGCCAAATACGGCGTGACAAAACATTATGTGCTCGGTCTTGAAGTTGTACTGCCGACGGGCGACGTTGTGCGAGCGGGCGGACGCACAAGCAAAAACGTCGTCGGGTTTGATTTAACGGGGCTGATGTGCGGAAGCGAAGGCATGCTCGGCATCATCACAGAAGCGACGCTTCGTCTGCTGCCGCTGCCCGAAGCGACGCGAACGGTGCGCGCGACCTTTCGCACGATGAAAGAGGCCTGCGCCTGCGTGCCCGATTTTACGCGCGCTTCAATCACGCCTGTTGCCATCGAAGTTCTTGACCGCAATTCGATCCGCGCGGTCGAATCCGAATTCGCCTTCGGATTGGGCGACGATGCAGGAGCGCTTCTGCTGGTCGCCGTTGACGGCTCTCGCGCTGAGGTCGAGCGCGCATCGATCATCGTCGAGCAAGTGGTCAAACAGGGCGGCGGCTTCGACGTGATTCGCTCCGAGACGCGCGAGCAGG
>CBDUCU010000728.1:0-1840 GCA_965365725.1 uncultured bacterium
CGTCAGACGCATGCGCTATAGCGGCCACCTCCACACGCACGGCATCAACGACCGCGACCAATTCGACGTGCTCGAAAAGCTCGTCGAATCCCTGACCGGCGGCGATGCACCAGTCAAGCTCCACTACATCATCGACCGCCGCGACCTCTTGGAAAAAGTTAAAGACGTTTACGCGCGCTACGCCGGATAAAGCGAGGAAAAAATCGAATCGAAAAGAACGCGTTGCGCTACACACAAAAAAAGCGCGTGCTTGCGTCTCTGCGTGCAGATGGAACTTTTCTGAAGCTTGCGGTGTCTTTAATGTCGGCAAGCGAAAGGAGAGACTAAAACCATGCGCGAAACAAATGGTGCCACGCTCTCACCAAACATCAACGTCACACCCTTTATCGACATCCTGCTCGTTCTGCTCATCATCTTCATGGTCATCACGCCGCTTCGTCCCGCGCGCTTTAAGGCAAGCGTCCCGCAGCCCGTCGAAGACCCAAACGTTCTTCCAAGCCCGCGCTCACTCACGCTCTCCGTCGAGAACGACGACAACGTAAAGCTTTTCAAAGGATTTGAGACGGTAGCAGAAGGCAGCGTTGAAGACGCGGGTGAGATTGCGGCGTGGCTTGCAAACGAATGGCGAGCGCGTAAAGCTTTTGGAAATTGGAAAGCCGAACTCGCTGACCGTGCAGACATTGCGCCTGACGAACGAATCGAGCGCACAGTCTTTGTCAAAGCCCCGCGCTCGATGCGCTACGGCCAGGTTGCTAAAGTCATCGACGCGCTCAAAGGCGCGGGCGCACAGCCCATCGGTTTGCAGACCGAAGCGTTGCCAAATTAAAACCCGAAAAACTATAAATCGTGAATCGTAAATAGATTCTACTTCTATTTACGATTCACGATTTACGATTTTCGGCCCTTCACGATCTTACGGCTGTTGTCTTCTATATCGATGTGTGACGGGGCGGCGGCGACCGATGCCGATGGCGTTTCTGGAGATGATGAGCGTGGGCGGAAGCTGTCGCCGCTTGAATTCATTGGCGGGCGATTCTACACGGTTGAGTATTTCGTAAGTAAGCGCAGGGTCGTTGCCGGCAGCGATGATTTCGTCGGGCGTGGCCTTGCGCTCAAAGTAGAGTTGAAGGATTGGGTCGAGCACGTCGTAAGGCGGCAGCGATTGATCGTCGAATTGATCGGGCGCGAGTTCCGCCGAAGGGCGTTTTTCAATGATCGCTTCGGGGATGATTTCGCCCGCGCGGTTGAAGCTGCGCGCAAGCTCGCGCACTTCGGTTTTTAACAGATCGCCGATGACGGCCAACCCGCCGTTTGTATCGCCGTAGAGCGTGCAATAGCCGAGCGCGAGTTCCGATTTGTTGCCCGTCGAGAGAAGCAGACGACCTTCGGCGTTTGAGATCGACATCAGAATGTTTCCGCGCAGACGCGATTGAATGTTCTGGCGTGCAAGCTCTTCCGAAGCATTGCGCGGCACTGTCAGATCGAGTTCTTTGACGAGCACTTCATAAGCCCCTGTGATGGGCCGCTCGACGACGGGCATCCCCAATTTTTTGGCGAGCGCGACCGAATCATCAATGCTTCCGCGCGAAGAGAACGGCGACGGCATCATCACGCCGAGCACATTCTCTGCGCCCAGAGCCTCGCACGCGAGCGCCGAGACGACGGCTGAATCGATGCCTCCCGAAAGCCCAAGCAGAGCGCGCGTAAAACGGTTCTTGCGCGCGTAGTCGTGAATGCCTAAGACGAGCGCGCGGTGCACAGTCTCTATGTCATCGCCGGGCAGGCAGCGCTCGTCGCGCACCCCGCAATCGAGATCAACCGTGCCGAAGAACTCTTCAAA
>CBDUCU010000729.1:0-1809 GCA_965365725.1 uncultured bacterium
GGATCACGGCGCGGTCGCAACGGCGAGCTTTCTCGATTGTGGTCTGCCTTCGACCGTAGGCGTTGAAGACCTCGCGCCGGTGGCGAAGGCTGTGGTCGCGCGCCTCAACGAAGCGTCGCCCGATCTGATCGTCATCGAGTTGGGGGATGGAATCCTCGGTGGCTATTCGGTCGAGTCAATCTTTGACGATGCGGAGATACGCGAAGCGATGGCGGCGCTCGTCTTCTGCGCGTCGGATTACGTCGGCGCATGGGGCGGTGTGGAGTTGTTCAAAAGGCGCGGGATGAAGGTTGATTTGATTGCAGGCTCTGTCACCGATTCGCAGATGGGCGAAGATTTTATCGAGAGTGAATTCGGCGTGCCGGCGGCGAACGCCAAACGAAACGGCGCGCGGCTTTACGAGCTGGTCAGAGACAAAATCGAGGCCGCAGAAAAAGCCTGCGCTTGAAGATTTTAGTTCAAGACGACTGTTTTGCGTTCGTCATTGGTCGGCGTTGAGTTAGACGCAAGGGGCGCGAAGCGACGCGATGAAGGTTGAGGGAAAATTGGGGCGATGAAAATTAAGGTTGGCATCTTTGGCGGATCGGGCTACGGAGGCGCGGAGCTTCTGCGCCTGCTGCTCTTTCATCCGCACGCGGAAATCACGCTTGTCACGGCCAACGAGCATGCGGGCAAAAGCGTGGGCGAGGTGCATAAAAATCTTTATGGATTGACAGATCTGCGTTTTGAGCGTGCGCCCGAAGATTTAGAGAATTTGCGTGACCTCGATTGCGTCTTTCTCGCTTTGCCGCACGGTCAGGCGCTTGAGATTGCGCCGCGTCTCCCGGCGCACTTAAAGGTCATTGATCTATCGGGCGATTTTCGTCTGACGGATGCGAATGCGTTCGAGAAGTTTTATGGACGCGCGCACACGTCGATGGAACTGCAAAGTGAGTTTGTCTATGGATTGACGGAAGTAAACCGCGAGCGAATCAGAAGCGCGCGTCTTATAAGCAACCCCGGTTGTTTTGCGACGGCGACGCTATTGGGTCTTGCGCCGCTTGCGGCGAACAACCTAACGAGCGGACGCGTCGTCGTTGACGCAAAAACAGGCTCGTCGGGCTCTGGCGCAAAGCCTGCGGCCAACACTCATCACCCGCAACGCGCAAACTCCTTCTACGCTTACAAACCTTTCGTGCATCAACACGTGCCTGAGATCGAGCAGCTCTTACGAGTGGTCGGCGATTGGTCGAGCGAGCTTGTCTTTATGACGCACTCGCTGCCTGTTTCGCGCGGCATCTTCGCGTCCATCTACGTCGAGACCAAAGAAGAGCTGACGAATGAAACTGTGCGAAAGATTTTCGCGGACTACTACGACGGTAGCTTCTTCGTCCGACTCGTCGAAGGCTCGCCCGATATCAACTGGGTCAAGCTCACAAATTTCTGCGACATCGGTTTCGCCGTGCGCAATCGGCAGCTCGCAATCTTTTCGGCCATCGACAATCTGGTCAAAGGCGCGTCGGGACAAGCCGTGCAGAACATGAATCTGATGTTTGCGCTCGACGAGAAGACTGGATTGATGTTGACGGGAGGGAATCCATAACAGAAGTGACCGAAGCAACAATGACATTTGAAGAAGTGGCCGCACGCGAGGAAGAGTTTCAGCTTGCGACATACAAAAAATTTCCTTTTGCGGTCGAGCGCGGGCGCGGCTCCTGGATTGAAACAACAGAGGGCGAGCGTTATCTCGACCTTTACGGCGGGCACGCCGTTGCGGGCGTGGGGCACGCGCACCCGCGCGTCGTCGCGGCATTGAAGGCTCAGGCCGAA
>CBDUCU010000730.1:0-1806 GCA_965365725.1 uncultured bacterium
ATTCGGCTGCTTGCGCCCGATCTCGGCATGTGCGCGACGATGTATCGCATCGCGCCGCAAAACCTTGCATGGGCTTTGGAGTCTCTCGTCGCCGGAGAGATCGTCAATCAAATCACCGTCCCTGACGATGTAAAACAATGGGCGCGCGTTGCGCTCGATAGAATGCTGCAAATAAAGTGATGAGTGATAAGTGATGAGTGATAAGACGAAAGCTCTTTCTCATCACTTGTCACTCATCACTTATCACTTTTGAAAATGGCTGAACCGACCGACCGCGTCCCCGAAAATACTCCCGGCACATACTACGTTGACACGCAGTGTATCGACTGCGACGTGTGCCGCGACACCGCGCCCGATAATTTTACGCGCGCCGATCAAAACGGCTATTCGTTTGTTTATAAACAACCGGCGAGCGAAGACGAGCGCGCGCTGTGCGAAGAGGCTTTGATGGCCTGCCCCGTAGAAGCCATCGGCAACGACGGCTGAGATCGTCCGTCCTGAAAAAAGAGGTCTAATATAAAGAGTTGCGGCGGCTTCATGCTGATAGCGTGGGGCCGCCGCAACTCTTTTCCCGCTCGCGCCATTTTCTTGCTTTACGTCTCTACGCCGCCGTATATTCCCCTCTCCGACCTCCTGTGCCCCGTTCACGGAAGCAAATTTTCTTTCCATCCATGTCGGTTCAAAAGCTTTGTCAACGCGTTAACCAGGCAGAAGTAGAAAAGGAGAATCCCGCTATGAGTAGGTCAAAAATCTACAGGCGTGCGACCGTACTTTCGCTCTTGCTCGTTACCTCCGGCATCGCCATCGCGCTGTTCGGCATCTCGTTGCGTTCACGCGTCGCGCTTCGCCCGGCATCGGACGACACACAGCTCGCACGGGCCAGAAGCGAAGCTGAGCGCGTGAAAGAAGTTTACGGTCAAATAGCCATGAGCTTTGAAGCCAACCGAGGGCAGACCGATTCGTCCGTTGACTTCCTCGCGCGTGGCGCCGGCTACTCACTCTTCCTTAGACCGGGTGAGGCCGTCTTCGCGCTGAACCGTCAACGCAGCGACGACGACGCGAAGGCTCTTCAGGCCGTGCTGCGCATGAAGCTCGTCGGGGCGCGGGATGCCGCCGCCGAAGGTGTCGATGAGCTTGGCGGCAAGGCCAACTACTTCACCGGCGACGACCCATCCCTCTGGCGCACGGACGTGCCGACCTACGCGCGCGTCCGCTACGCGGGCATCTATCCGGGCATCGACCTCGTCTATTACGGCAACCAGCAACAGCTCGAATACGATTTCCACGTCGCGCCCGGCGCGGATGCCGCCTCGGTCGGCCTACAGTTCGAGGGAGCCAACCGCGTGGAGGTGGGAGCGGGCGGCGATCTGGTGCTCTCGCTCGGCGAGAGCGAAGTTCGACAACCGAAGCCTTTCATCTATCAGGAGGTGGCGGGGGTGCGGCGCGAGATTGAGGGCGGGTACGTGGTCGGCACGGACGGGCACGTCAGCTTCCGCGTCGGCAACTACGACCCGATGTTGCCGCTCGTCATAGACCCTGTTTTAGTCTATTCAACCTACCTCGGCGGCAGCGACTTCGAGGACGGCAACGACATCAAAGTGGACTCGGCCGGCAACGCTTACGTCTGCGGCCAGACCTCTTCGACCAACTTCCCCACAGCCAACGCCTTTCAGGCCACCTTCGGCGGCGCGACCTTCGAGGGCGGGCACGACGGCTTCGTCACGAAGATCAACGCGGCGGGCACGGCCTTTGTCTACTCGACCTACCTTGGCGGCACGGGATTCGACGAGGCCCGAGCGATCGCCG
>CBDUCU010000731.1:0-1798 GCA_965365725.1 uncultured bacterium
CGCGCAACGGCACCTGCACGTTCTCCGCGACCGTGAGCGTGGAGAACAGCGCGCTCTTCCGCCAGCCGGCGGTCGCCGGATGAGCGTCGGACGCGGCACGGACAATGATCTCTATCTTAATCACGCCAGCGTCTCGAAGGTTCACGCGGCCTTGATGCTCAATCGTGAAGGCACTCTGCTCGTCGCCGATACAGGCTCGACCAACGGAACTTTTATCAACGGTCGCCGCATCGCATATGGCGAAGCCCGTCACATCGAAGACGGCGACGTGGTCGGGTTTGGCGACGTAGAAGTCAGATTTAAAAAGCCGTAGATCGTGAATCGCGCGATGTCGATTGGTTCGATTCGGATTCGATTAACGATTTATTCATTCAAGTTCTCAAACGCTCAATTACGATTTACGTTTTACGTTTATGCTATTAGAAGCCATACCTGAAAAAAGCCCGGCGCTCTTGACGATCATTTATCTCGTCGGGTTCGCCTTGATTGCGCTGCTCTTAACAGTCAGCCTGATTCGTCGCCTCGGACGGCGTTCGCCGCTTGCATCCGTTGCTCCGTCAGACCTGCCGACCGAAGTGCGTAAACGCCTCGGTGTGACCTCGACCAATCGCGGCCTGAAGGCGATTCGTATCATCTTCGTGTTGCTGGCGCTGACGGTCTTTGGTTTTCATGTCTATTGGGCGCAGTATGCAGCGACCGAGAACGAGCGTTTTCAAGAGCTGAGCTACAAGGATTTGCGCAACCGTCGATTGGCTGAATCCACTCTGAGGGGCTGGATACTCGACCGCACGGGAAGTCTCGAGCGCGCGCTGGCGCTCTACCGTCGTGCGCCCGACGGCACGATCACGCGCGAATACACGCTCGACCGAGAGTTTGCACAACTCTTCGGCACGGATCGCGGCGACCCCGGTCTTGAGCGCGCGCTCTTTGGCATCGATAGCGGCGACGCACCCGAAGCGGTCGATGTCTTGATGGAACGTGACATCAAACAGCCGGGCAACTTGGACGTGCGTTTGACCATTGATGCTGAGTTGCAAAAAGCTGTGGTCGAACAACTGCGCGACCGTCACGGCGCGGTCGTCATGCTCAATCCGCAGACGGGTGAAGTGCTCGCCATGTATAGCAACCCGTCCTACAGCATCAAGGAGGCGCAGGACGAGGAGACATGGATTCGTCTCGACACGAATAAGCGTGACCAACCCTTGGTCAACCGCGCGCTGCGCTCTTATTACATTCCCGGCTCGACCTTCAAGACCGTCACAATGATTGCGGCTTACTTTGCGGGGATTCAGGACACAAAGCTCAATTGTAGCGGCAATGGATATATCGCCGCGCCGGGAGCAAAACCGATCTACGACGATCAAGGGCCGGGCGAAGTTCACGGCACAATCGGCATGGATACGGCCTACGAGGTTTCGTGCAACCAATACTTTGCACAACTTGCCGTCAAGCTCGGCCCTCAACGTTTTGAACAGGCCGCCAAACTAATCGGCATCGGCGCGCAACAATCGGCTGAGGCCGCACGCGTCGCGCGTCGTCAACCCGACATCTGGAATGCGAGCAGTCCGGCCGTTGCGCGCGCGCTTGCGCCGAGTCAGGCGACGATGGTGACTAATCCGAAGATACGAGCCTTCGATCTTGCGCTTGAAGGTTACGGGCAGGGCTATGCGGGGCAGATGACACCGTTTCAGATGGCGCTTGCGGCGGCGACGATTGCGAACATGGAAGGCAAGCTGATGAAGCCCAAGATCGAAATCGATCTTCCGTCGGTTGTGCATAACCAAATCGTTAGCCCACA
>CBDUCU010000732.1:0-1790 GCA_965365725.1 uncultured bacterium
CGCTGCGCCCGCGTCACGCAAACGGTACTGACGCGCCTCGGCCTCGCCCCTGTGCCCGCGCAGCAACAAAGTCAGCAGCCGACGCAACAACGGCAGCGCGCAGCACCGACACCCGGCGCGCGGCAGCAGACAAGGCCGACAAGGTAAAGAGTTAGTCCGTAGTTCGTAATCAGTTGTCCGTTGTTTGTTTTTGACGACGCGCGGCTTTCGATAAGAGTTTCCGGGTCAACCAAGCGAATACAACGGACAACGAATTACGGGCTACGGGCTACGGACAGCTTTTATGAAAAACAGAGCTTCATCACATCTTTTTGTGCTTCTACTTATCATCGCCTTTGAGGTGGTGGGCTATGTGGCGGTTTATCGGGCTGCGCTTTTGCGCGGCTATGAACCTTCGGTCTTGCAGGCGGGGCGCGATCTGTTTTTGTATCTGCCAATTATTGCGCTGCTTTTCTGGTTTTCTCGCACGCAGCGATTTAAGGGCAACTGGGTTCTTTTCACGGCGGCAATTTTTCTCTTTTCAATCGGGATGCTCGTCCAGTTTCGACTCTATAGCGATCCGGAATACGGCTCGCGGCAAAAGGCCGAAGCGCGCGCTGAAAAGACGCAGACCTTGCGCCTGCGCTACATCGGACAGTTTTACGATGCAGAGAAAAAACAGATGCTCGGATTGCCGCCCGATTTTACGGCCAACGACGCATTAAAGACTGAGGTCGAGACGCGCCGCAATCAGTACACCTTGACGCAGGCTCTTACGTCGAGCGCCACGTGGATTCCCATTTTTGCTTTTATTGCATGCGGCGCTGCCTTCTATTTCTGCATGCGAGACGATTTTCTCGCATGGGTTCAGCGCAACAGTTTTTTGATCGTGCTTGTCACGATTGTGCCGCTTGCTGCAGCCGTCGCCAGCTCGAGCGCGGGCAAGGCGCTCGGGAACATGACTCCCTGGGAGCCGTCGAAGATTCCTTTCCTGCTTGGCTTCGCGGGTATTCTCACAGCGCATTACAGAGAGCTCACGCAAACCTATTGGGGCATGCCGCGCGCGCGCAACGTCGTTCCGCTACTTTTTATGGCGGCAGTTCCCTTTATCCCGTTTTTCGCTCTCAAAGATTTCGGACAGATGCTCGTCTTTAGCGGCGCTTACGCGACGCTCTATCTTGTGGCCGTGCGTCGCTGGCCGCAGGTTCTGCTCTTTGTCGGATCGCTCGCTCTGGTCGTCGCCATCCTCGTCGTCGGCGCTTTACCGCGTGAAGTGCAGGAGAAAGTTCCATTCCTACCTACGGTTGCCGCGCCTGTGCGTGAGGTTCTGCCCGATCGCATCAAACAGCGTTTTCATCTCTGGCTCGACGGCTTTAACCCGCCGCCGCCTTCGGTCGAATGGTGGAAAAAGGATTACGACGATGCGCTCGGTCGCGACCAGAGAATGAAGCGGCTCTCTGAAGAGAGTCCGGCCATGCAAAAGACGGTCAACGTCGATGTGTGGTTCGACCGCGTTGCGTTCCAACCCGCACAGGCGACTTTCGGCATCGCTGCGGGCGGCGTGTCTGGGCGCGGTCTCGGTCTCGGCTTCGCCGAAGTTATTCCGATTGCCGACTCCGACTATATCTATGCGGCCATCGCCGAGGAATTGGGTCTGGCGGGCGGAGCGGTTCTCATTCTGGCGCTTATCATCTTCGTCAATGCAGGCATTCGGACGGCGATTGAAGCGCGCGATATGTTTACAAAGCTTTGCTCGGCAGGACTGGCGGCATTTATCGGCTTTCAGGCGCTCGTCAATATTGGCGGCATCA
>CBDUCU010000733.1:0-1781 GCA_965365725.1 uncultured bacterium
CAACCTGTTTGACCAGCCATTCAACCCCTGTGATGGCCGTGCCGACGACGACGGCGAAAGCTCCGCAATCGAAGGCGCGGCGCACCTCGTCGGGAGAGTGCAAACGCCCTTCGCAGACGACGGGCGCGCTCAAACGTTTCGATAGTTTTTCCAGGAGCGCGAGATCAGGCCCGTCGGCGCGCTGGGCCGTCTCAGGCGTGTAACCTGAAAGCGTTGTGCTGACAAGGTCTGCTCCAAACTCTTCAGCCGCGCGCAAGCCCTCTTCAAATGTCGAAACGTCGGCCATCACGGGCAGATGCAGTTCGTCCCTGATGCGCTCGATGATTGCCCGCGCCGTCTCGCCAAAAGGGCGCGGGCGCATTGTGGCATCGAGCGCAATTACGTCTGCGCCGCTTGCGGCCACCCTGCGCGCCGAATCAAAGGTCGGCGTGATGTAGATGTCTGAGCCGTCAAAGTTTGTCTTTTCGATTCCGAGCAACGGAAGTCGTACGGCGGCGCGCACGGCCCGCAGATTCGTCGGGCCGTCAATACGCACGCCGACCGCGCCGCTGCGCTCTGCGGCGCAGGCCAGCGCAGCGATAATCTCCGGGCGCGAGAGTGGGGAATCTGCCGCTGCCTGACACGATACAATCAACCCACCGCGCCATCTCGTCAACACTTCTTCTAATTTCATATCTGCCTCATTCAATTAGCCCGCACAACCTCAAACGCTCTCTTCTAAATTCAACAAAAGGTCTTTTGTCAGCTCGATTCTCATCAAACGATAGGCGAGGAGCAGTGAGCCGATGGCCGGGTCGAATCGCGGAGCGATGATGCGCGCACGCGGCAAAATTTCACCGAGCGCGACGGCAAATGACGCGCGCAACAACTCGCCTCGAAACATCCCGCCCACGCCTGCAACAAGAATCTCTACATCGTCGAATTCAAGGCGGAGCGCCGTCGCACCGGCAAGTCGCGCCAGAGCCTCCGCGCCCTCTCCGATGACGGCGCGCGCCACGTCGTCTCGCGCTTCGGCCTCGCGCTGAACCGTCTCGGCAAAACTCGCCAGACGGTCGCGCGAAATCTTTTCGTAGTAGAACTGTGCGGCCAGCGCGCGCAAATCCGCCACGCCGAAATGTGCCACCGCAAGACGACCGAGCACAGTTGTTTTACCCAGCCCGTCCGCTTCGCGCATGGCGCGACGGATGGCTTCTGCCGCCGTCCAGAAGCCGCTTCCCTCGTCGCCAAAAAGATAGCCCCAGCCGCCGACCTGCAGGCTCATGCCGTCCGCGCGCTCGCCAAACGCGACAGAGCCCGTGCCGGCGATGACCACAACGCCCGGCCTTCCCGCCAGAGCACCGGCCAGCGCGGCGGGCGCGTCATGCCCGACTACCAAACGCCGCGCTTTTAGCACACCCGCGATAATCTCCTCTTTGAAATCCGCCGCACCCGTCATCGCACAGTGCGCGGCGGCAAACTCTATTTCCCCCAACGCACCCAAACGCGCCTGCGCGAGCGCACGACCGGCGCTCTCCTCAATCGCGCGTTGCAAACGCTCGCGCCCGCCCGGTTGATCGGCATGATTCGACGGCCCTCCGCGCCCGCGCCCGAGAACGCGACCCGCGCCGTCGGCCACGACCGCTTCTGTGTGGCTCTGTCCGCCGTCAACTCCGAGAAACAATTGCTGCATTCTGCACGCCTCTCATCCGCCAAAAGCTTTCGTACTCTTCAATTCCAAAAGGCAACGACAACAACTCTTGAGCAAACCCGTGCGCCGTCTGCTCGGCCAACCATCTCTCTGC
>CBDUCU010000734.1:0-1777 GCA_965365725.1 uncultured bacterium
GCTTATAGCACGTCGTCGGCTTCTGCGCGAAACCTGCCGGCACAAACCGATGTGATATCATTCGCTCTCATCTGCATGCACGCCGCCTGTTTGAATCAATTTTTGCGGGAGATAAAACTGATGTCGGTTGAAGTCGCCAAACACATCTTCACAGTCACAGAGTACGAGCGCATGGGCGAGGCCGGGATACTCGCGGCAGACGCGCGCGTCGAGTTGATCGAGGGAGAGATTATTGAAATGTCACCGATTGGCAGCCGCCACGCCGCATGCGTCAAACGTCTGAGCGCACTTTTTAATCGTCGTCTTGGGCAGACGGTTGTAGTAAGCGTACAAGACCCGATAGTCCTTAATGAATATTCTGCTCCTCAGCCGGATGTAGTTCTCCTGAAGCCGCGCACAGATTTTTATGAGAAGGCACATCCGACGGTTGACGACGCGCTGCTTATCGTCGAGGTTGCAGACACGACGCTTCAATACGACCGCCAAATTAAGCTGCCGATGTATGCGCGCGCAGGCGTGCGCGAAGTGTGGATCGTCAATCTCACGGACGAGCGAGTTGAAATTTATGCAGACCCATCGGGCGAAACATATCAATCAACAAACATCCGCACGCGCGGCGAAGAGTTGCAGCCGCGCGCGTTTGAAAATTTACGTCTGGGCGCATCCGACATTTTCGGTTGACTCACATCTACGCCTCATATCAGGAATCAACGTCACACGCATAAATCATTGACCCTCAGCATGGTTTCACATATCGTGACGCGACCTCGCAAATAGTTGTTGTTCTCTCACGTTCCTTTTCAAACGACTCGCTGACGCTTTCAAAGGCCGTGCGCCTCTCGCTTTGAAACTCAAGGGCCGTTCCCACACAGGAAGTCTTTGCCCGCACGCCCGCAGACACAATCGGGCGAGGAGGATTCATCAAAATGGCGACCGACAGAACGAATCAACACGACAGGCTCACGCGGATGAGCTGGGACGACATGGAAAGCGCGCTTGCGCCTGCTGCCGCACGCGGTCGAACGCGCGGCGCAGCAACGCGTGCGGCTGCCGACGCTTCGGCCCTGCGCGCCCATTTCGGCGACGAGGAATTTGAATATCTGCAAAAGCTCGCCAGCCACGCCGCCGCCATGCGCTCGCGCGCCGAACCGCTCGGCAACATCGTGCTTGTCCCCGGCATCATGGGTTCGGCTCTGTCATCGACGCAAGGGAATGATGTTGACGTCGTGTGGGTCAACTTCGCGCGGCTCGCACTTGGAAGGATCGCTCGTTTGCGTCTGAGTGAAGACGGAACGCGCGACGAAGATTCATCTTTGAGCGTCGGCGCGAGCGCGCTTGTTCAACTCGCATACGCGCGCACAGTCTTGTGGCTGCGCGCGCGCTGGAACGTCGAGCCATATCCCTTTGACTGGCGCAAGGACATCGACGCGGCCTCGAAGGGTTTGAAAGAGTTGATTGAAGAGAGATTTGCTGATCGGCCCGTTCACATCGTCGCGCATTCGATGGGCGGTCTTGTCAGCCGAAACTTTATCCGACTGTTCCCAAAAGTCTGGGAGCGGATGCGCGATGCGGAAGGCTCGCGCGGCGGTCGTCTCGTCATGCTCGGCACGCCCAATTACGGCTCTTACGCCATCCCGCAAGTTTTTACGGGCACGGAAACGCTCGTTAAATGGCTTGCACGCGCAGACCTGCGCCACAGTCGCGCCGAGATCGTCGACATCCTTTCAACCTTTGTCGGCAGCTATCAAATGCTGCCCGCGCCAAACCGCATCCCCGC
>CBDUCU010000735.1:0-1765 GCA_965365725.1 uncultured bacterium
TGGACGTGCGCGGGCGCAACCTTATCGAAGGCATCCCCAAAACCATCACCATCACGGACGAAGAGGTCAGAGAAGCCCTCGCCGATTCTGTCTCAACCATCGTCAACGCCGTCCGCGTCGCATTAGAGCGCACGCCTCCGGAACTCTCTGCCGACATCGTCGAGCGAGGAATTGTGCTGACGGGCGGCGGCGCGCTCCTTAAAAATCTCGACAAACGGCTTTCCATCGAGACGGGGCTGCCCGTCTCTGTGGCTGAAGACCCCCTCTCGTCGGTTGTGCTCGGGGCAGGCAAAATGCTCTCCGATTTCGATCTCCTCAAACGCGTCAAGTGGGACAACACTCTCGTCAGCGGAACCTAAGAACAGAGGTCAGAGCTTAGAGGTCAGAGGTCAGTCAAAACTGTCTTTACCAACCTCTAACCTCTGACCTCCGACCTCTGTTTTATGGCATTGATGCGCACGCAGAAGGAGCTTCGACAGCGAGCGCCGTTGTGGCTCGTCGGGCTTTTGGCGCTCAACTTCGGGCTGATGACGTGGGATGCGCGCGATGCTGTGACAAAGCAGAGACTTGTCCGTGTGTGGGCGCAGGCCGTCGCCTCGCCTGCGCAGAGCGTCTTGACGGGAGCGGGCGGTTTCGGCATCGGTTTTTTTAGAAACGTAGGCGAGATGTGGAGCGCGCAGGGCGAGAACGAACGGCTGCGCGAGCGCGTCACGCTGCTTGAAGCTGAAGAGCGCCAGGCGCGCGCCGCGCTCGATGAAAACGAACGCCTCAAGGGCTTGCTCCAATTCAAGCAGGACACAGCTTACGCAACGGTGCCCGCGCGCGTCGTTTCGCGCGACCCGACAGGGTGGTTCGGCTCAGTCGTCGTCAATCGCGGCTCGTCTGCGGGCATCGAAGTTAATATGCCGGTCGCTACGCAGGACGGCATCGTCGGTCGAGTCGTAACCGTCAGCCCCGTCACCTCGCAGGTCATGCTGATTACGGACGACCGCTCGGCGGCGGGCGCTTTAGTCGGTCAACTCGGCGCGTCAAACGCGCTCGGCGTGGTGCGCGGCGTGGGCACGCAGGGGCTGCTTGAGATGCGTTATGTCTCAGGGCTTGAGACGGTCAACGTCGGCGACTATGTGGTGACTACGGGGCAGGATGGGGTCTATCCACCGGGCTTAGGTGTCGGTTCGGTGGTAGAAGTAAAACCCGGCTCGGCCACGACGCCGCATCAGATTTCAGTCAAGCCGAGCGCGCGGCTCGACTCGTTGCAGGAGGTTCTGGTCATGCTCTACAAGCCACCCCTGCGCATCGCGCCGACACCTGCGCCGACACCGGCAGGGAGAAAGTAAGCACTAAGCGCTGAGCAGTAAAACACGTCTACTGCTCGCTTTAGATATTGCTCCCTGCTCACAAGTTACTGCGCACTGTTTTATGAAGGTCAAGATCGCCGTCTGCGTCATACTGGCCGTGCTGCTGCAAACGTCTCTGCGAGCGTTGTGGCTTGAGTCCGCATACGCAGATTTGGTTTTAGTAGTCGTCGTTTATTTCGCGCTCAGGCTCGACCCCGTGCAGGCCGTCTTTATTGCGAGCACGGCGGGTCTCGCCTCCGACGCGCTTGGCGGGGGACTGCTCGGCGCGGGCGGTTTTTCCAAGACGCTGACGGCATTTGTGATTGCCAGCCTCTCGACGCGCGTGATGCTCGACAACCCTTTGATGCGTATTCCCGTCTTAGCAGGGGCGTCGTTGCTCGACTCCATCGTGTATGTTTTTCTACAAC
>CBDUCU010000736.1:0-1749 GCA_965365725.1 uncultured bacterium
CCATTTGTATAGCCGCCGATAGTTACTTCATCGGCGCGCGTCGCGCTTTGTCCGATGGCGAACACCGTTAAGGCAACGATGGACAGGGCAAATGGCTTAACAAGCGCCAGAATGCGGTTTTTCATAGTGATCAATCCCTCCGTGCTGGTCTTTATCGTTAATACTCAATAGCACTCGTGTTAGAGAACTTTCAAGAAGTCGGGGCGTGAACGGGTGAAACCGCTCACTTCTTAGCTCTTTACCTGAGGGCGACCAATAAAACCGCACTTTACAGACGCCATTCATGGTAAGAAAGTTGAAAACTTTAGCGCGATAAACAGGGGGGCATTCCCGTCGAGGCGCAAGCTAACAAGATACTTCAATACCGTCCTAATAGACGCAATCAATCCCTGATTTCAGAAAAAGTGGAGAGGATTGTACTGACTTCCAGAAATTTTTCAACTCTTTTTCAAAATCGGTAGCCTTAATCATAATTGAAGCCAATGTAGGAGCCATACCGAACAGCCTGAAAGAGTTGTGTTTCTAAAAATGGGGCTGTCATACCCGAAGCAGATAAATCGAGCGCGACTCTACCGATTTAGATTTTCCCAAAAATAGGCAGTCATAACATATACTCAAGAGCGGTAAATTTGTTCAGGCAATTGTCAGTCTGATGATGAGCAGTCGCATCATTAAGTTAATCATTTCCCGGCTCGTGCAAGGCATGCTCGTGCTGCTCGCAGTCTCTGCCATTACGTTTGCCTTGCTAGGGGCGGCGGGCGGCGATGCCATGACGGCGCTCTACGACGACCCGCACGTGACGGAGGCGACGGTCGAACGTCTGCGCGCCAGCTACGGACTAGACCGTCCCCTGCACGTGCGCTATGCGCGCTGGCTCAAAGGTGTTGTCTCTGGAGATTTCGGTTTTTCTTTCTATTATCGCGCGCCGGTCGGCCCCGTTCTAGCCTCGAGACTGTTGAATACGCTTCTGCTCGGCGGGGTTGCGCTCTCCCTTGCCTGGAGTATCGCTCTCGCGTTCGGCATACCTGCTGCGCGTCGCAAAAATTCTTGGTTGGACAGGTTGGCCGGCGGCATCGTGCTTCTCTCATCCGCCACGCCGCGCATAGTGCTTGCGCTACTCGCACTGGTCTTTGCTGCGCGCGCAGCGCTTTTCTCAACCGGGACGGACGCAAAAGGCGCTTCCATTGCGCGCGCAATGCTTGGCGGCGCGGTGCTTTCTGTACCGCTTGTGGCGATCTTTCTGGCGCAGACGCGCGAAGGTTTGCGAGCGGCTTTTGACGAGGAGTTTGTTCGTGTGGCGCGTGCGAAGGGTTTGGGCGAGCGCGTCGTTGCTCTTAGACACGCGTTGCGTGCGGCGCTCAATCCGTTGATAACGGTCTTTGGCGTTTCGCTCGCAGGAGTGGTGAGCGGGTCAGTCGTTGTCGAGACGATTCTCGGTTGGCCGGGTCTCGGAGCTTTGAGCGTTGTGGCCGTGCGCAGCCGCGATGTGCCGCTTTTAATGGGAGTCGTGCTCGTCACATCGACGGCGGTGCTCGTCGGTAATCTGCTCGCAGACGTTGCGCTTCGACTTAACGATCCACGCATCGACCGCGAGGAAGCGAGGTTCGGCACACGGCATTGACTAGGCCGCTCGAAGCCGGGACAGACAGACACGCGTCTGTGGAAAAAACGCGCGGCGGGCGTTTCACGCGTGCCGCACGTCGCGCACGCAAAAATAGAAAGCTTACAATTGGTCTTTTTATCTGCCTT
>CBDUCU010000737.1:0-1745 GCA_965365725.1 uncultured bacterium
ACAGATCGAGCAGAAGCTGCGCGTCTTCGGGTCGGCCTTCTCCCGCCGCAATCCTCTTAAAAACCTTGACGAGCCAATCCGTCCCCTCACGACACGGCGTGCACCAGCCGCAAGATTCGTGTTTGTAAAACTCGATCAGATTCTTTGTCGACTCAAACACGTCAACCGTCTCGTCCATCACGATAAACCCGCCAGAGCCGACCATCGAACCGGCGGCGACTAATCCCTCGTAATCCATCAAGACTTTCTTACCCAAAATGTCCGAAGCGGGCATGATATAGACGGACGAGCCGCCGGGGATAACGGCCTTCAATTGCCTGCCGTTTGCGATGCCCTGACAATCCTCCATGATGAACCGCTCCATATTGTCGTAGCCCATCGGAAGCTCATACACACCGGGTCGATTGACATGGCCCGAGACGCTCCAAAGCTTCGTCCCGCCGCTCTTTTCCGTGCCCAGTTTTTGCCAGGCCTCGCCACCCATCAAAATGATGTCGGGGACTGAGGTTAAAGTCTCGACGTTGTTGACGACCGTCGGGCAGCCGTAAAGACCCGCGACGGCGGGGAAGGGCGGCTTCATGCGTGGATGCCCGCGCAAGCCTTCCAGAGAATTTAAGAGCGCCGTCTCCTCGCCGCAGATATACGCGCCCGCACCCGTGTGCGTGTAGATGTCGCACGAGAAATTCGTGCCGAGAATGTTTTCGCCTAAGAGATTTGCAGCGCGCGCTTCATCAAGCGCCGCATCCATGATGTTGATCAGATAGCGATACTCGCCGCGCGTGTAGATGTAATTGGTGCGTGCGCCCAAAGCGTAAGCGGCAATCAGCATCCCCTCGATCAAAAGATGAGGGTCGCGCTCCATCAAATAGCGATCTTTGAACGTCCCCGGCTCAGATTCATCCGCATTGCAGACGACGTACTTTGGCTTCGGCGAATCCTTCGGAACAAAACCCCATTTCATTCCTGTCGGGAAGCCGGCACCGCCGCGACCCCGCAGCGCAGACTTCTTTACTTCGGCGATCACCTCGTCGGGCGACATCCCCGTGAGGACTTTCTTAAGCGCCTCGTAGCCGCCGTTTTTTCGATAGACTTCGAGCGTGTGGGAATTTTCCAGCCCGACGCGTCGAAGCTGAAGCGGTTCGCAACCGATTGCGCCAATAAACATAGAATTCGTGAATCGAAGATCGTGGATCGTAAATCGTTCAAATACGAGTTGACGAAATGAGCGCCTATTGCGCCCTGACTTGAAGCTTCATCTCGTCGCGCTCGCAACGGTCGAGTATCTCGTCAACCTTCTCGGTCGTCAGGTTCTCAAAATAATCAAAGCCGATCTGCATCATCGGGGCCGTTCCACACGAGCCGAGACATTCGACTTCGGAGAGCGAAAATCTCCCGTCCGGAGTCGTCTCGCCCGGTTTGATCCCGAGCCGTTTTGCACACTGCTCAGTAATCTTTTTTGCGCCGAGTATTGAGCACGAAAGCGTTCGGCACACTTGCAGATGATACGTGCCGACCCTTTCTGTATTGATCATCGAATAGAAGGTCGCGACCTCCCAGATGTCCGTGATACGCACGCCCAGACGGTCTGCCAGGTAGGCCACGCCGGGCGGGTCGAGCCAGCCGCGCTCGCGCTGCACGATAAACATCAGCGGCAGAATGGCAGAACGCTTGATCGGATATTTGGAGAGATGACGATCAATCTCCGCCTCAATTTCAGGAGAGAAGATTGCTATCTCGTCAGGGAC
>CBDUCU010000738.1:0-1739 GCA_965365725.1 uncultured bacterium
AGCGGAAGCTTTCGGCGGCGGCTTCGACGGCGCGCCGCGCTTCGTCGCGCGTCGAAAGACAGACGCGGCCAAGCACCTCTTCGATGTTGGCCGGGTTGACGTTGTCGACAAATTTCGCAGAGGACGACTGCTCCCATGCGCCTGCAATAAAGTTGCGATAGATATTCATCGATGGTCGTTTGGCAAAAGACAAAAAGTCTCTCGCAGCGCTCAAGCTGGTTGATGCTAATCGCGTTTGACGGTAGTTAGTTGGCTGCGGGAACGAATTTTCGATAAGCTTGCGCCGCTCTCAGGCCGTGCTGGCGAAAACAAGCGACGCATTTGAAACGGAGCAAATATATACCACAGTGAACGAAGCTGAGAAGATAAAAAACATCACGGACGCACCGACCATTCCGTTTGCGAACCTGCGCGAGCTTCTCGAAACTCGCGCGGCCAATGCTCCTTCAAAAACTTTTCTCATCTCCGAGCATGACGCGCGCAAATACAGTTTTGAGCAATTCAACAGCGCCGTCACGCGCGCGACCAACATGCTCGCCGCGCGCGGCGTTAAGAAGGGCGACGTAGTCAGCCTTCTGTTGCCGAATAGCGTCGAATACGTCATTGCATATTTCGCATGCTTCAAAATGGGCGCGCTTGCCGGCCCGGTCAACTCTCTTCTCAAGCCCGAGGAGATGGCTTACATCGTCAACAACTCGGAAGCACGTCATCTGCTTTATCACACGGAGTTCGCCGCGCACGTCAGCGAGTTTCAAAAAGAGACCCCATTGCTGACGGACGCGATTGTCTTTGATGATGAGCGAGCGGCGTGTAAAGAGTTTTCCGATGCGCCCCACCCGAGCTGGCAGTCAAATAGCATCGAGGCGAGCGACGAAGCCATCATCATCTATACGTCGGGGACGACCGGCAAACCAAAGGGCTGTCTGCTCACGCACGCCAACCTCATCGCCAACGCGCGACAGATTGCGGGCTGGCTGAAGTTCACAGAAAAAGACAGGCTGCTGACCATCATGCCTCTCTTCCATATGAACGCCGTGACGGTGACGACCATGACGGCGCTTTACGCAGGCGGCTCGACAATTGTCAGCCCGCGATTTTCCGCGTCGCGCTTCTGGCAGATTGTCTCCGAATACGAAGCGACATCGTTCGGGTCGGTCGCCACGATGCTCTCGATGCTTTTGAAAACATACCCGCAGGGCATCCCCGATGGCTTGAAGACCGAACAGTTGCGTTTTGCGATGTGCGGATCTGCGCCCGTGCCGGCTGAAGTGATGCGACGTTTTGAGGAGCGTTTTAACTGTCTGGTCATTGAAGGCTACGGGCTTTCGGAATCGACCTGTCGCTCGACCTTTAATCCGCCGGATGAAAGAAGGCGTGCCGGATCATGTGGGCTGCCCATCGGAAACGAGATGCGCGTTGTTGATGAAGAGGACGTGGACGTAGCCGACAAGGAATTGGGCGAGATCGTCTTGCGCGGCGAAAATATCTTCAAAGGTTATTTCAAAAACGACGCGGCCACCGAGCGCGCCTTTCGCGGCGGTTGGTTTCATACGGGCGATGTCGGCTACAAAGACGCGGACGGATTTTTCTACATCGTTGACCGTAAGACAGACATGATTATTCGTGGCGGCGAAAACATCTATCCGCGCGAGATCGACGAGCTGCTCTACGCGCACCCGTCCGTTGCGGAAGCGGCAGCCGTCGGCATCCCCGACGAGCTTTACGGCGAAGAGGTTGCG
>CBDUCU010000739.1:0-1733 GCA_965365725.1 uncultured bacterium
GTGACGAGAATCTCACCGTTGACGCTTTTGATGCCGCGCGCTCGCAGCTCACGCGCAATCAAGCTCGCTGCCACGTCGCCAAACACGGGATCGGCTCCGGCGATAATGATCTTGCCGCGTAAAACTCCCTTCTCATCAACAGTCCCTGCTGTATAGACGCGCGTCTCAAAACGATAATCTGCGCCGAGTGTGCGAAGCACGGCGAGCGAGGTTGCAAGCTTGATGAGAGATGCGGGATTAAAAAGCTTGTCAGGGTTGTGTGAAGCGAGGACGTTTGTGCCGTCGATGCTTTCGATGAGCACGCCGTGAAGTTCAGGGTCTTCGCCGCGTTCTGCAAACCATTGCGCGACTTCAAAGACGGGCGCGGGCGGCGCGCTCGGCGGCGCGGCAACATCGGGTTGCGTAAAGACGATTAGCGAAGAGACGGCGCGTCTGGCCCTCTCCATTAGTGAATAAGGAAGATATGTGAGGAGGAGTATTACGGCGAGGCCTGTGGCCAGCATTAAGAGAATCGACTTGCGTGTGCTCACCCCTTGTCTCCCTCCGTCACGTTCGGCTCAATCATAGTCTTTCGTAAAACCAGTAATTGGCATTACTATGCGGAACTGCGCTCTCTCGCGTCAAGCAGGTGCGGCACAAACACTTTTACCTTTCACCGACAGATGATTAACTTTCAAAACCTTTCACGACCCGACGAGATTGCAGGCATTCCCTACATATTTTTTCTTTTAGCCGTCACCGCACTCGGCGCTTTGATCGGAAGCTTTCTCAACGTCGTCATCCATCGCGTCCCGCGCGATGAATCTATTGTCTTTCCAAACTCGCGCTGCCCGTCATGCGGCGCGGCCATCCGGGCTTACGATAATATCCCGCTTGTCAGTTGGCTGATACTTCGCGGGCGTTGTCGTGCGTGCCGTGCGCCGATCTCTGCGCGCTACCCGGCGGTAGAGATGTTGACGGCTGCGCTATTCGGGCTGACCTTTTGGTTTCGTTCAGGGCCGACGCTTTCGTTACCCTTCGATCTGCTCTTCGTCGCCGCACTTATCGCGCTCATCTTTATCGACGCTGAGTTTATGATTCTGCCAAACGTCATCACCTATCCCGGTCTCGCCTTAGCGCTTCTGGCGCGCGTGTTTGTGCCCAACCTTTACGGCGTTCAATTCCTAACGGAAGGGTCGCTTGCGAGCTGGCCTGATTGGTCGGTCTCGCTTCTTGGCGCTTTGTTGGGCGCGCTTCTCGGCGGCGGTTTTTTGTGGCTCGCGGGGTGGATTTGGGAGAAGCTGCGCGGGGTTGAGGCGATGGGGTTGGGCGATGTGAAGATGATGTTTATGGTCGGCGCATATTTGGGTTGGCCTTTGACTCTACTGACGATTTTTCTCGGCGTGCTCTCAGGCTCGATTGCGGGCGTTGGCGTGATGCTTTATCGAGGCGAGCGCGATTCGCAGATGCTTCTGCCATTCGGAATCTTTCTCGGCTTGGGCGCGATTTTGAGCCTTCTTTTCGGCACTCACATAGCCGATTGGTATGCCTCGCAATTTCAGTAGAAACAGCAGGAACGTGTCAGCTCTCACTATCGATGAAGTTCTGGTCCGGCTCGACGAAATCATTCTGCAGTCACGCAGGACCAAGAGCCGTCTCGGATTTTTCGCTGCACTTTATCGCAACGTTACGCTTAAGGTCAGCGAAGGGATACGCTCCGGAATCAGGCGGAACACCGCCGCGACCGCGCCCCG
>CBDUCU010000740.1:0-1717 GCA_965365725.1 uncultured bacterium
TTGGTGGTCGGCTGGCCTGCCGCGACACCTGCGCGCGGCGCATCGCGTTTACGACCTTTTTCACGGGACAAATTTTGAAGTGCCTTTGTGGGGCGCATCTCCCTCGGTCATCACGGTTCACGATCTTTCGACGCTTCTCCACCCCGAGACGCACACGTCGCGCAGCGTCTGGCGCGCGCGTCGTCGTCTGCCCCTGATGGTCAGACGCGCACGCGCCGTGATTACGCCCAGTGAAGCCGTGCGGCGCGAGTTGTGCGAGCGTCTGCGCGTCGAGCCGGAAAAAGTTTTTGCAATCCACGAAGCGGCGCGCGCAGTCTTTCGTCCGATGGCGAAGCAGGAAGCGGCTAAGGTTTTGCGCGCGCTCGGCGTGGGCGAAGAGTTTATCCTTGCCGTCGGCACGATTGAGCCGCGCAAGAACTTGCGGACGCTTGTGCGCGCTCTCTCCGAAGTGTTGCGAGCGGACGGCGCAAGGCGCGACAGTTTGCGACTGGTGATCGCGGGAAGAGAGGGCTGGCTCAACGCCGAATTTTCAAACGAGGTCGAGCGTTCGGGTCTCGGTGAAAGAATCGTCTTTACGGGCTACGCAACGGACGAGCAACTGCGCGCGCTCTATTCGGCGTGTCGCGTCTTCGCATATCCTTCGGTTTATGAAGGCTTCGGGCTGCCCGTGCTTGAAGCGATGGCGTGCGGAGCAGCCGTCGTTGCAGGAGACGTTGAGAGCATCGCGGAAGTGTCGGGCGGCGCAGCGCGGCTTGTCGAGCCGCACGATGCAAAAGCGCTTGCGCGTGAGCTGGCGACGATGCTCGACGATGCCGGGATGCGCGCTAAGCTGTCGGAAGAAGGTCGAAAACGCGCGTCGCTCTTTAGCTGGGAGCGCGCGGCGCGCACAACGCTTGCGCTCTATGAGCGCGTTATAGACGACGCGAAACGCGCGGGGAGAAGAAAGACTTGAGAGAAGAAGACGGCGCGCGAAAAGTTTTCCCGGCCCCGGCGAAGATGCATTTTCGGTCGATTGAAACGTCGCTCTTTCTTCTCGTCTGGCTTGCTTATGGCGCGCTTATCAATTCCGGCAATCTCAATGAATTCAACCTGCAGCAGATCGGTGTCGAGGCCGTCGCCGAGCGCGGCAACTTTTATCTCGAAGGCTCGCGCGTCCCGCAGCTTCAGACGCGCGACGACGTATTCATTTTCAACGGCCACAAGTATGCCGCCAAACAGCCCGGTCAATTTATGGCGGGCGCTCTGGCTTACACGCTGCTCAGACCTTTCGGCGTAAGCTACGAAAAAAACTACCTCCTTACGTCTGCGCTCGTCACCTTCCTGACAACATCGCTTCTGACGGCGCTCGCCGTCGTTGCGCTCTACTCAATCGCGCGCGAGACGGCGGGCGAAGCAGTCAGCCCCAACGGCCCACTCTCTGTCGCGCTCATTTACGGTTTTGCGACGCTTGCCTTTACTTACTCGGGGATTGCACATCACGACGCGATTGCCACCGCCTATCTGCTGCTCGCCTTCTATTTCGTTTTTCGCCTTGCGCGTCGTCGTCTCACGGCGGGCGCAGAACGCGCGTCGGCGGCTGCGGCGGGGCTGCTTCTCGGATTGTGTGTGACAACGTCGATGCTCCCGTTTTTTATGTCGCTCACCATCGCGCTTTATTTCGCGTCGCTTGGCCGCCGTCGTCTTATCCTGTACTTGCTGGCGGGCGGCGCGGCGGGCC
>CBDUCU010000741.1:0-1704 GCA_965365725.1 uncultured bacterium
ACGCCCGTTCGACCGCACGGCAATCTCCCGATAGGAGTTCGCCCTTTTCGTTCCGGCACGCCCGCTCTCGACGCTTTTCCGTTTGATGTTTGGCAACGCATTGTCGGGCGACATTTGCGTAAGCCCCGCCGCGACCTTTTGAATTATGGCGACCCGGCTGGCTATGCGCCTTTGCGTGAGGCAATAGCAAACTATCTCGGCGCAGCGCGCGCCGTGCGTTGCCGGCCCGAACAGGTGATCGTCGTCGCGGGCACACAACAGGCCATCGATCTTATCGCACGTGTTCTGCTCGATCCCGGCGATGCGGTCTGGATCGAGGACTATTGTTACTTTGCCGCGCGCGGCGTGCTCACGGCTGCCGAAGCGCGACTCGTCCCCGTGCCGGTTGACGACGAAGGCATAAATATTCGGGCAGGCGCGTGCGCCGGTCGCGACGCCAGGCTCGTCTATGTTGCCCCCTCGCATCAATACCCGCTCGGCGTGACGCTGACTCTGGCGCGTCGTCTTGCGCTGCTTGAATGGGCGAGCCAAAAGGGTGCGTGGATTGTTGAAGACGATTACGACAGCGAGTTTCGTTATTCGGGCCGCCCACTGGCAGCGATGCAGGGGCTCGACCGTGAGGGGCGCGTCATCTATCTCGGCACTTTTAGCAAGGTTCTCTTTCCCGCCCTCAGGATGGGCTACATGGTCGTGCCCGAAGATATGATTGACGCTTTCTCTTCGGCGCGCGCGCTCGTTGGCTGGTGTTCTCCGGTCGTCGAACAGGCGGTGGTTGCAGACTTTATCAATGAAGGGCATTTCGCCCGGCACATACGCCGCATGCGCGCGCTCTATGCAGAGCGACAGGCGGCGCTTGTCGAAGCGGCGCACGATCACCTGGAAGGACTTCTTGAGATAAATCCGTCAGCCGCAGGAATGCATTTGCTTGGCTGGCTGAGTGAAGGCGTTGACGACCGCGAAGCCGTACGCATGGCAGTCAAACATGGAGTCAACACGCAGCCGCTCTCCGATTTTGCTCTCGGCAAGCATTACCGTCGCGGCGGACTGATACTCGGCTATGCGGCCTACAACAAACGCGAGATTGATGACGGCGTGCGCCGTCTAGCAGAAGCTCTACGCGAGTTGATGCAAGGTGCGCGCAGAAAGGTCGGTTAATCGGCAATCATTATTGCTGCGGTCGCCCTTATTCTTTTCACACAAAGATAAGGCGTATGCCGAGCGCAATCAGCACGCAACCTGTCAATAATTTTTGCGCCAAGACAAAGCGCGGGTGACGCATGAGAAAATTGCCGAACGCGCCCGCCGCCAATGCAATCGTCAAGCTCCAAACCGTCGCCGTCGTTGTAAACAGAGCGCCAAGAAAGAGAATCTGCGCGGCGACGCTTCCGCGCGAAGGCTCGACAAATTGCGGCAGAAACGCGATGAAGAAGGCCGCGACCGAAGGGTTTAAAACATTCGTCATCACGCCCTGCGCATAGATGTGCGCAAGACTCTGCCGTCTTCCAACTTCTTCTTTCAATCTCGCGCCCCTTGTCAAAATCATTCTCGCGCCGAGATAAACAAGATAGGCCGCCCCCACATATTTGACGGCTGAATAAGCATTCGGCGACGAGACGACGAGCGCAGACAACCCCAAAGCCGCCGCGAACGTGTGTATGAGGCGGCCGGTGCTGCCGCCAAACACCGAAACGATGCCTGCCAACC
>CBDUCU010000742.1:0-1691 GCA_965365725.1 uncultured bacterium
TCGATGGTAAAGCGCAGACTTGTGCGCTTGTGCTCGCGCCGGAGGCTGCGCGGAACGTGGAGTCGGTCAAACTCAAGCACGGCGCGTTTTTTAGGCGAGAACCAGGTGAGCGGCCAGCCTTCAATCGGCCAGGGGAAGATGCCTTGCCGGTAAGCCGTCAGAAGCGTCTCGGGCCGAAGGTTGCCGCCGACGGCGACAAGCCCGTCCTCGCCTGCTTCTCTCGGATCGGGAAAACGTATGAGCGCCACAACCAAAAGATTAATTCATAATTTCAGAATTGCGAATCTTTCATCCCCTTGCCCCTCGCCCTTCCGGTCTTTACACTTCCACTGATGGCAAACTACGACCCCGAACTAGACGAGGCAGTTGCAACCGAGAGCAAAGAGAAGCTCGAAAAGCCGCCGCTCTATAAAGTGCTCCTGCACAACGACGACTTTACGACGATGGAGTTTGTCGTCTTCGTTCTGGTGGACGTGTTTGGTCACACCGAAGCCTCAGCCGTCCGCATCATGCTGAGCGTCCACACCGAAGGCGTCGGCGTGGCAGGCGTTTACACCTACGAGATTGCGGAAACAAAAGCGCAAAAGGTGACAGAGCTTGCGCGCGCCAACGAATATCCGTTGCTTTGCACAATAGAAGAAGAATAAGAACTACGCACTGGCCAATTCATAGAAAATGATTACCAAAGAACTTGAAGAGACATTAAACGGCGCGCTCTCGGAGGCGCTCAAGCGGCGGCACGAATATGTGACGCTTGAACACTTGCTCTATGCGCTCGCGCATGAAAAGACTGCTGCTAACGTCATCCGTCAATGCGGCGGCAATATCGAAGAGATCGTCCGCGACCTTGAAACCTTCTTCAAAGATCAGACGACTATTCCACGCGCGGCGCGCGGGCGCGTCCCCGAACACACGCTCGCCTTCCAGCGCGTCATCGAGTATGCGCTTTTGCAGGCCGAAGGGTCTGGACAAAAAGAGGTCAATGGCGGAAACGTTTTGGCCGCGCTCTTTCAGGTCGAGCAATCTCAGGCCGTCTATTTTCTTAAAAAACAGGGCGTGACGCGGCTCGACGTTTTGAACTTTCTTGCACACGGCATCTCAAAACTCGACACGGGCGGCCAAGTCCCGGCGGGCGAAGACGAGCTTGCCGAACAAACGGAAGCCGCGCAGGCCGCGCGTGACCCGCTCGCCGCCTTTACGGTCAACCTCGTCGAGCGCGCCGCCGAAGGCAAGATCGACCCGCTCATCGGACGCGCGTCAGAACTTCTGCGCACGATTCAGGTTCTTTGTCGCCGTCGCAAAAATAACCCGATTTTTGTCGGCGACCCCGGCGTGGGCAAGACCGCGATTGCCGAAGGCCTCGCGCTTAAGATTCAGCAGAACGAAGTGCCCGAAGTCCTGCGCGGCGCAGAAGTCTATGCGCTCGACATGGGCTCGCTGCTCGCTGGCACAAAGTATCGAGGCGAATTTGAGCAGCGCCTCAAGGCCGTCATCACAGCGCTCAAAAAGAAAGAGAACGTCGTGCTTTTTATCGACGAGATTCACACCATCGTCGGCGCGGGCGCGGTCTCGGGCGGCTCGATGGATGCGTCAAACATCATCAAGCCCGTCCTTGCTGCGGGCGAGATACGCTGTATCGGCTCGACCACCTACCCCGAATACAAAGCTGCCTTCGAGCGTGACCGCGCGCT
>CBDUCU010000743.1:0-1688 GCA_965365725.1 uncultured bacterium
TATCTCGACCGGGAAGAGCGTCAGGCAGCCGCCGTTATTTACCGCGCACTCTCACGCGCAAAAGAGGTTTACTTTGAGGGCGAGCGCAATGCCAAGCGCATGGCCGAGGTTGTCCGCTCGACGATTGAATCAGAGCCGCGCGCGCGTCTCGATTACGTCAGCGTCACCGATGCCGAGTCGATGGAGAGGCTCGACCGTCTTCCGGACGACCGCCCGGTGCTCGTCGCACTCGCCGCCTACGTCGGCAAAACGCGGCTCATCGACAACATCCTGATTCACCCCGCCCGCGAAAAACGCGCGACAGGCGCGCTCACAAGTTAGAAGAATTTTCCCACCGGTGTTTGAGCCGACAAACATCCTGCGTCCAGCAATTTTTGCTCGGGCTGAGGTGTTTTCCGACACTATTTTTGCGAATCGCGGGATCATTAAAACTGTAGCTTGTGTGTGTCGTTTGTTTGTTGGATGTTGCCTTGCGGTCACTTGAGTTTGATGTATAATTTCGCGCGTGAACAGTCCGACCAACGATCACTTGGGCAATTCTTGGCAATAGCGGCTCGCTTTATCTCGATATACAAGATTATTTCCCGACGGATTTTTCGAGCCTCTTACCCGCCCTTGATAAAAACTTGAAATAAGGTTAATTCATCGACCGACGCAACCGCCTCATGACTAGATGAGGTTAAGAATTCTTGTGACGTGCCGGACAAATCTTGAGCGCCCCAGAACGCTCGCTCTCAGTTAAGCGCCTGAAGATCGTCGCCGCATACACGCAATCATCTCCGCTCATTGCCAAACGCGAAGAGTTATTCGGAGGTCATGCGGTCGGCAGAAACAACAAGCGAAGATTAGAGGAGACACCCCAATGGAACGCATTGTTCTCAAACATCTAACCGGCTCGAAGGCCAACCAAGTGGAAGAGTTCCCCCTTAACCACGTTAAAGAGTTGGTCTTTGGCCGAGACCCTTCGGCGACCGTCAAGTATGACCCTGACCGAGACGACCTTGTGGGCCGTCAACACGCGCGAATTACGCAAGACCCGAACGACCCGACGCAGTTCATCATTACCGACCTCAACAGTCGAAACGGCACGTTTCTCAATCGTCAGCGACTGACGGGCACTTCGCGCATCAATTACGGCGACGTGGTGCAGTTTGGCCCCGGCGGCCCTGAATTCACTTTTGAGTTTGAACCGCGTCCGGCAAGCGTGGCGAGACCGACGCGCGTCGCCGCGGGCGGCTCGACGGCTGCGACCGTTACGCACGGAGCGCCCGCGACGCGCATCGCCGATGCGGGTGGCTCAGCCGCGCCTCCCTCCTTTACGCCGCCTACCGCACAGGCGGGCGCGCCGCACGGCGTTGGCAAAGCGACCGTCGAGCGCATGATCTCGCACAACGTCACGGAGGCGAAAAAGAGCCAGAGCCGAACCTATCTGCTGATTGGCGGCGCTGCGCTCGTCGCTGTCATCGTTCTCTTCGCCGGCATCGGCGGTTACTTCCTCTGGCGCATGCGCTCTGACGCGTCAACCGAGGTCGCCGGCGTCAAAAAGGCGATTGATGAAGAGAGGGCGGGCGAGAAGGCAGTCGCGCCGAAAAAGGCTAACGACATAGTCAAGGACTACGGCGGCGCGGTCGTCAAGATCAGCGCTTCGTGGCGGCTCGTCTCGCAGCAGGGCAACGGTCTTGTCTATC
>CBDUCU010000744.1:0-1688 GCA_965365725.1 uncultured bacterium
GTTGTAAGCTTCGCCGGGCGCGAGCATACAAACGAGACGTTTGATAAGTTAGTCAAATACTACTGTTCGCGCAAAAACATTCCCTTCACACCGCGACGTAAAGAGCTTGCGCATACGCTCAGAGTCTTCTATGAGCGATTCCAGCGCGAGCTGCGCCCGCACAACACAGCCGCCGCCGCACACCATAACGGCAACAACAACGACGACGCATTTACAGCCGCCGCAGAAGTCTTTTTAGAGATGATGCGCGACGGGCGCGATTTCGATTCAATTCGTCAACAGTTTGCCGCATCCTTCACCCCCGCCGAATGGCAACGCATGAAAGCACACCTGGCGAAAGGAGCACGATAATGCCGGTAGCCGAGCGCACAATTTTGCCGAAGAACAAAGACGCGATACTGAAAGAGTTAATCATACAGCCCGTCTATGTCTCACTCTTTAATTATCCAAATGTTTTGACCGTGCGCGATGTACGAAAAAATGAGGGTCATCTGGAAGTCTTGACGCTTGCCGGTTGGCGCATTCCTTTTGAGGTCTGGACGGAAGCGAGGCGCGGACAATGACGTTTGAAAAAAGCACCATACGCGCCGCGCTCTGGTGGATAGCTTTTGCAGCAGCAGCATATCTGTTTTGTCACATTATCTTGATCGGCCTGCACCCGACAAGGTGACACGTCGCCTTGTCGAACTGTGATATAGTTCGCGGCCATGAAAAAACAACTGCCCCAAACATACGACAAAGCCGGAGCCGCCGCATACCTGCAGGTTTCAGAGCGCGCGATTGAGCGATACACAAAAAAGGGATTGCTCACGCCCGACACAGTTATGCAGCCGAGCGCGACCGATGGGCGCACACGCCCGCATAACATTTACAGGAAAACAGACCTGGACGAAGTAAAAGAGAAGATGAAAGAGCAGGCAGAAAAAACAACTTCATCGACAGCTCTGACACTTGCAACTAAACCCGATTCGCTTGCAAATCTTTTTGCGCAGATTGCCGACATCAACAGAGCACATCAGCCCGCCGCGCCGGTTGTATCAGTCGCGGAAAAGTTGACGTTAAAGCTTGCCGAAGCCGCGCGCCTTGCCGGGTTGTCGCAAAACTTTTTGCGTGCTGCCATCGCAGCCGGGCAGCTCCGAGCTGCAAAACGCGGGCGCGGCTGGAATATCAAACGCGCCGACCTTGAATCATTTATCGAGGATTTATGAGCACCATAGAAACAGAAAACAGCGCGCGAATGAAGCGAATTTTCGACGCGCTTATCACCAGATACGCAGAGCTTCGCGCCGAGTTTTTTACACCTTCAAGCGCTTTATATTTTTCCCTGCATGATTGCAGAGACGCTTTCCAGCTCACGCCCGCAGAGTTTGCCGACCTTCGAGAGCTGTCAAGGACTTCTTTCGATGCTGCCGGACGGTTGAAATACGGTAACGAGGCAGCAGCATAAATGCGACAAACGCATATAACAATCGAGGCCATATCACAGGCATTAGCCGTGCTCGCATCTGCCGAGACATGCGGCCTTGCGTTGGTCATCACAGACCGCGCGGGCGACCGGCACGACTTGCGCGCGATCCTTGCAAGCCTCGCCGGTGAAGTGATGCTTTATCGGAAGTTTCCAAAAGAGAACAGACCACACCCGGCAGAGACGAGCACGCGAGGCGACATTTGCCGCGTCTGTTTGCGTT
>CBDUCU010000745.1:0-1677 GCA_965365725.1 uncultured bacterium
GGAGATTCGCGGCCCCGGCGAGGTGATGGGCACGCGGCAATCGGGCGTTCCCACTTTTCGCGTCGGCAATCTCGTGCGCGACCTACACATTCTCGAAGAGGCGCGACGCGAAGCCGAACCATATCTCACATCAAAGAGAAACACGCGCGAAGCATCTCGCTTGATCGAACGCGTCCGCGCCGATGCGCGTTTCGGTCTCGCTGCTATCGGATAGTTTTTAAATACGACAGCGCGGATAAACACGGATGAATGCGGGTTTGATTGATAATCTCTGATTGAACTGCGCGGCTCTGCGTCAATCAGCATTCGTTTGTGTTCTTCATGTTTGCGTTGCTGAATTACTAAAAGAATGCGCGCAAATTACAAAAAGGACTCCACGCTCTTACGCTCGTCTTAAGTTGTGCTATCCATCTCAACTTGCTGTGACTTATATTTGATACCGTGAGAATCATCGCAGGAGAATATCGCGGACGCACATTGAAGAGTCCGCCTTCGTTGCACGTGCGCCCGACATCGGATCGTCTGCGCGAGGCGCTTTTTAACGTCATTGCGCCGCGTATTGAGAATTGTCAGTTTCTCGATCTATGCGCCGGAACAGGTGCGATTGGTATCGAGGCGCTTTCGCGCGGCGCGGCGTTTGTCACCTTTGTCGAGCGCGTTCACAAAATTTGTGGTCTGATCGAAGCAAACCTTGATCTGTGCGGCGTGGCAGAAGAAAAGACCGAGGTCATCAAAAGCGATGCGGTGGAGTTTCTGCGCCGCACCGTGCTAAACGGGGGCGAAGATTGGCGCGGCAGCACAAAAGGCCCTTGGGACATAGCCTTTTTTGATCCGCCTTACTCGGAAGATTACAACGGAGTTCTCGACGCTTTCGGCGAGCACACGTCAGCGCTGCTTGCTGAGGGCGGTATTCTCATCGTTGAGCATCATCATAAAAATAGTCTGAAAGATTCTGTCGGAGGCATACGCCGTTGGCGTATACTGCGACAAGGCGATTCGGCTTTGAGCTTCTACGAAACGCAGTAATAGTTGTAGTCGTTATCCCGACCATAAGCAGGAGTCGTCAAATGAACGAACAAGGGGGCGGCGGACGCGAGCGTCGTCTTTCGCCACGTTTTAGCGCGAGTTTAACGTGCGAAATCAGCTTGTCCGAGGAAGACCAGGGTTTAAATCTTCTCTTTCCCGGTGAGATTATCAGCGCGCGCACACGCGACGTAAGCGTCTCGGGCCTCGGCATCGTCGCCCCGACGATTTATCTCGGCTATATCTGCATCGTCGATCAGGGCCGCATACTCCAAATCTCACTCGATCTCCCAGACTCCGTCGTCACAATCAAGGCAACACCCGTCCACTACATCCGTCAGGATAAAGAGGGCGAAGAATCAATCTATCTCATCGGTCTGAGCATCAACGAGATAAACGAGCAGGATGCCTCGCTTTATCATGAATATCTTTCGGTGCTTTCGCATGACAGGTCATAACCGTCCGCTCATTGGTGCGCTGGTTTCCGACAGATCAACCTCAACAAAATCCGCCGTCGTTGCTACAATACGGCCTCATGATTCACACCCTTAGATGTCCATCATGCGCGGCCCCCGTCGAATTTGACGACGATGCTTCAAGGCAGACTTGTCGTTGCCATTTCTGCAACAACTCGATGGTGATTCCTGATTCGAT
>CBDUCU010000746.1:0-1662 GCA_965365725.1 uncultured bacterium
GTTGATCGACGAGCCGCAGATAAGCCTCGTTGACGAGCGCGGTCGGCTGCAAAGTGTGGCCGATGCGCTCGCGCCGCAGATAGCTTGAAGCCAAACGCCGCAGCTCGTCTTGAACGACCGGCATCAGCTCGTCGAGCGCCTTAGTGTCTCCGCCGCTCCATCGATCCAGCAGTTGTGTGACATCTTCTCGCGTACCGCTCATGGCTCGAAATTGCGTCCCCTTCAAAATCGCTTAAACCCAAATCCTGCCTCAAGTTAAGCGGCCCGAAATATCTATCTCAACTCTTTTTGCGGGTCGCAATCTTAACATTTTTTCGGCGGGCGTGAGGGAGTTCGCCGCAGCTTTGCGCGATGTATGTGTGAGGCGAGACGAGGCGGCAAAGGGCACATTGTTGGAAGCCGCCATATTGGAAAAACTGAGAGGAGTTTTGAGTCATGAAAAAAAGTTTCCTGAGAGCGTTCGTTATGATGGGATTCGTCATGCTGGCAGTTGCGTCCACGCATGCACAATCTAACCCGACAATTGAAATCAACATTCCCTTCAACTTCAACGCAGGACAGACGCAGCTTGCGGCAGGCGCATACACCATCGAGCAGGTCTCGCAAAACGTCCTCAAGATTCGTAGCGAGGACGGGCGGACAACCGTTTCAGTGCTCGCTCCGCAACTCGTAGGCAGCAAAAGCAACATGAGCGAGCGACTGGTCTTTCGTCGTTATCAAGACGCATATTTTCTGACTCAGGCTTGGGTGAGCAGGACGGCGGGCGGGCGCGAGCTTTATATGTCTGCTGCCGAACGAAGGTTGATCAAAGAGATCAAAGCGGCTGGCAACAAAGCCAAGCACACGACCGTCAACGTGATCGCGCAGAAACAGTAAGCCGTCTGTTGTGCGCTCACGGCGAGCATGAATCTCTGCAACCGCTTAAGCAGCGCAAGCATGAATAAAAACTTACGCCTTCATTCAATCTGGAATGAAGGCGTAAGTTTTTGTTCACACTAATAAGTTTATGTTCACATCAAAATGCTCATGCGGGCTGTGAAGTGCTCCGCGCTCGCAGCAAGATGCTTACGCGCCGATGCCGAGAGCTTTGTTGAAATCCTTGTAGAGTTCGCTGTGGTCGCGGACGGTGCGTTCGACAAGGCGCGGCAATTGCCCGAGGTGGTCCGAGTTGACGATGAGATCGACGTTGGCGAGAAAAGCCGCATGCGCATCCTCCGTGCGCGCCGACGGCGAGATATAAACAACAAGCATCCGCCGCCGCTCGTCGGCACGCAGCGCATTGATTTCTCGCATCAGAAAAGCCGCGCCCTGCTCCATCATGTCAAACTCTTGATCGAGCACGACGACGCTCATTCTGTCTTCGCGCATCCTTTCCACCGCCTGCGTCGTATCGTTTGCGACAAAGACCTCGTAACCGTCGCGCGCCAAAGCACCGGCAATCTCGTTACGGCGTGGGGCGTTGGCACAGACGAGAGCGCGGCGTGCATTCCACTCGGTTTCGCGTTTCTGCGCGTCGCGCAGAGAAGATGCTCCTTCCACGCCCCCTTTGAGCAGCGCAGCCAGAGCACGCAAAACCTCTTGTGCGTCCATATCCGGCCCATGCGCAGTCGTCTCGGTAGAATCGCCTTTAGCCTCTTCTTCTTCTGCAAGTCGAAATGGCGG
>CBDUCU010000747.1:0-1658 GCA_965365725.1 uncultured bacterium
ACAAAATCCGTATCGCCCATGTATTCCGCACGGTCGGCAAAGGCGCGTCGCATCGCTTCGGTCATCAGATGGTATCGCTCGGACGAAGACCAGCCAAACGAGCGCAGGTCGTAGGCTTCGAGCATGTTTAGCATCTCGATAAGCACCGCCCCGCCTGAAGAAGGCGGCGGCATCGAGATAACTTCATGCCCGCGATACGTCGTACGCAAAGGCATGCGTTCTTTAGCCACATAATTTTTCATGTCGGCAAGCGTGATAAGACCTTTGTTACGCTGCATGTCTTCGGCAAAAAGACGCGCCGTTTCGCCTTCATAAAATTCGCGTGCGCCGCGTTTCTGCAAACGCGCGAAAGTGGCCGCCAGCTCCGGTTGCCGCCAAATCTCGCCTTCGTTGTAAGGCTCTCCCTGTTTGTAAAAGACTTTTTTGGTCTCCGCGTATTTTTGTAAATCCTCGCGGTTGTTTTTGAGTGACCGTGCAAGACCATAACTGAGCGGAAAGCCTTGCGCTGCCAAATTTCGCGCGGGTTCGACAAGCTGCGCCCAACTGATTTTTCCTGAGCCGTACTTCTTAAATGCAAGCTCCATCCCGGCCACCGTGCCGGGCACGCCCGAAGCTCTGTAACCAAGCGTCGATGAGCCTTCGCCTTTGATGAGTTCGCCCTTCGCATCGAGATAAACGTTTCTGTGTGCTGCGGCAGGAGCCATCTCACGATAATCAATGGCCGTCGTGCGTCCGTCCTTCAAACGAATCATCATGAAACCGCCGCCACCGAGATTGCCCGCAGCCGGATATGTGACCGCCAGCGCAAATGCGACTGCAATGCCAGCATCAACAGCATTTCCGCCGCGCTTCAAGATCTCGACCCCGACGCGCGAAGCAATCTCGCTCGTCGAAGCAACCATCCCGCTCCGTGCGCGTAGAGGCTGTCGCGTAGCAGCTACAGATGCAGGTTTGATTGTTGAGGCGAACTGTAAAGGCAAAGGCGCGGCGAGCACGCCTATTGTCAATAACAACGCAAGAACGAAACGCAACATTTTCATCTGAAGCTTTCCTTTGTCGTCAGAGTGTCGTGAGAAGAGTTGTCAGCAGCGCACACCTGCGCGAAACGTCCCGTGCGACGATATATTCGTGCGCGGCATGTGCTCCGTCGCCTTCTATGCCGAGACCATCGAGCACGGTCGCGCCGACGGCGGCTGCGAAGTTTCCGTCCGACGCGCCACCGACGCTCGCCTCACCTAATTCAAACCCGAGAGCCGAGGCCACTTGTCGCGCCTCCTCGAAAAGCGCGACGACCTTTTCTGTTCTTTCAAGAGGAGGACGGTTGATCCGGCCCTCGACGCTGACATTGGTTCTCGCGTCAAAAGGCTTTGCGCTGCGGATGAGTCTGTCGATTCTCTCTGCCTCGCCCATAGTTGAAAATCGCACGTCAATCTCTGCGCGCGCCTCGGCGGGAACTACGTTTGAGTGTGTGCCGCCAGAGATGATGCCGACGCTGACGGTCGTTCCGCGCGACGGGTCGTTTAGCCCATCAAGCCATTGAATCTGTTTCGACAATTCAAGAACCGCGCTCACGCCCTTTTCCGGCTCCAATCCGGCATGCGCTGCGCGACCCTTGATATTCATCACATACCCGCCCGTTCCTTTGCGCGCCGTTTTGA
>CBDUCU010000748.1:0-1657 GCA_965365725.1 uncultured bacterium
AAACACAAACACGACGGCGACGGGGCCCGCCAACGTCGCCGAAGCCGAAAAGTATATGGCCGACGCTGAAAAGCGTCTGAAAGCCCTCAGCCTCAAGCTGAGCCGCGCCTCCTGGGTCAAGAGCACAAATATCACAAGCGACACAGAGGCGCTCGAAGCAGCCGCCAACGAAGAGTACATCGCCGCTGCCACAGAACTGGCCGAAGGCGCGCGTCGCTTTGACAATCTTCAGATGCCCGACGACCTCAAACGCAAATTCAATTTGCTCAAGCTCTCTCTGACTCTCCCTGCGCCAAAAAATCCTGCGGAGCGCGAAGAGCTGACGAAGATTACCGCCTCGCTCGAAAGCGAATACGGCAAGGGCAAGTATTGTCCCGAAGGTCAACCGGCGGATAAATGTCTCGCGCTCGGCGACCTCGAAAAGATTCTCGCCGAGAGCCGCGACCCGGAAGAGTTAAAGCGCGTCTGGGTTGGCTGGCACAAAGTCTCGCCGCCCTACAAGGACAAGTACGCGCGCTTTGTCGAGCTTTCGAACAAGGGCGCGCGTGAGATGGGCTTTAAGGACACGGGCGCAATGTGGCGCTCGAATTACGATATGTCGCCGGATGAATTTGCTGCCGAGATGGAGCGGCTCTGGCAACAGGTAAAGCCCTTGTATGATTCGCTTCATACCTACACGCGTCTCAAGCTCAATCAAAAATATGGCGATGCGATTGTGCCGAAAGATCAGCCGATACCGGCGCACCTGCTCGGCAATATGTGGAGTCAAGGCTGGGCTAACATCTATCCTCTGCTTGCGCCGCCCGCAGCCGACGCTGGCTATGACCTGACGCAGATACTTCGCCAGCGCAACACAGACCCCAAACAGATGGTTCGCTACGGCGAGGGCTTCTTTACTTCGCTCGGCTTTGAGGCGTTACCGGAAACCTTCTGGCAGCGCTCGCTCTTTACCAAGCCGCAAGAGCGTGAGGTCGTCTGCCACGCATCGGCCTGGGACATCGACGCAGAAAAAGATGTCCGTCTCAAGATGTGTATCAACATCAACGAAGAAGACTTTACGACCATTCACCACGAGCTGGGCCACAACTACTATCAGATGGCCTATGCCGGACAGCCCTTTCTTTTTCAAATCAGCGCCAACGATGGTTTTCATGAAGCCATCGGCGACACCATCGCGCTGTCGGTCACGCCCGAATACCTAAAGCAGCTCGGCTTTATCACAACCGCGCCCGACGCGAGCGCAGACATCGGACTGCTGATGAGAAGCGCGCTCGACAAAGTCGGGTTTCTGCCGTTTGGCTATCTGGTTGACCAGTGGCGCTGGAAAGTTTTCTCGGGCGAAGTCGGGCCGGGCGATTACAACAAGGCCTGGTGGGAGCTGCGCACGAAGTATCAGGGAATCCGCCCGCCCGCCGAGCGCAGCGAAGCCGATTTTGACGCGGGCGCAAAATATCACGTACCCGCAAACGTCCCTTACTCGCGCTACTTTCTCGCGCACATCTTGCAGTTTCAATTTCACCGCGCGATGTGCAAACAGGCGGGCTTTCAAGGGCCGCTTCATCGCTGCTCGGTCTATAACAACAAAGAGGTCGGCGCGCGTCTGCAAAAGATGCTTGCGATGGGACAGAGCCGCCCCTGGCCCGTTGCTTTGAAGGAA
>CBDUCU010000749.1:0-1652 GCA_965365725.1 uncultured bacterium
AAGGCTTCGCCCTCGCCGATGCGAACAAGCGCAAGATGCGCAAGCGGGGCAAGGTCGCCGCTCGCCCCGACCGAACCCTTCTCCGGTATGACGGGACACACGCCGCGCTCAAGCATCGCAATCAACGTCTCTGCGACAATGGCGCGCGCGCCGCTCAGTCCGACCGCCAACACGTTGGCGCGCAAAAGCATCAAGGCGCGCGTCTCTTCTTCCGAGAGCGCGCGTCCCACGCCGCACGCGTGGCTGCGCACAAGGTTCAATTGCAGGTCGATCAACTCGTCGCTCGCAATGCGTATGTCCGAGAGCTTTCCAAAACCTGTGTTGACTCCGTAAACGACGCGCTCTTCTGTGATGATTCGCTCGACCACCTCGCGTGCCGCCGCCATTCGCTCGCGCGCACGGCGCGCGAGCCCGACGCGCTCTCGCCCACGCGCAACCGCCGCCAATTCTTCCAGCGTCAAGCTCTGTCCATCGAGTTCAAGCATGAAAAATAGGAAGTCAGTAGTCAGTAGTCAGAAGATTAGTATGAACTGTCCCGTCATTCTATCTTCTGACTACTGACTCCGTTTATTTCAGAGTCGTCTCGGTTTCTCTCTCGGGAAACTGCGTGGTGTGGATGTCGGAGCGTTTCCATTCGCCCGTAGTTTGGCCGGGGCGTGTAGCGGCGCGTGCGCGCTCGCGCGCGCGTTTGGCGCGACGACGCGCGGCGCTCGTGCCCGGCGTTTTATTGGCGGCGCTGCGCGCAAGATTTGTCATCCGGCGAAATGAGAAATCGTGTTGCGGAAGCACCTCGCCGGTCGCCTCTTTAAGCCGGACGGTGGCGACGGCAAAGACCGCAACGACGGTGTTAAAAAAGATGCCGAACATAAAGACCACTTCGCCGGGCACGATGCCCACACGCGCGCGGTCGATAAAGGCATTGAAGTCGTAGGCCGGGAGCGGATGAAGATAAACTTTCAGATTCCACGCGGCGGCCAGCAGCGCAAAGAGCCACAGATAGTTGCGTCGCAAGCGACGACCCACCGCCTCCCATTCGCTGATCGTAAAATGCGGCTCGACGAGATCCTCCGTCAGCTGTCGCGCCCATGCGTCGTCTGCCGGCGCATCGGGCGAAAGTATGCGAGCGAAATACCCTGTCTCAAGCACGCGCACGCGGCTCGACCAGATTTCATAATAACGATAACGACGCGCCTCCATAAAGAGAAAGAAGGCGACGAGAATCGTGTTGATGAGAATGACGAAGTGCGGGTTGGTAGGGCTTGAGAAGGCAAACGAGAGGGTCGCGCCCGCCGTCAGCACGGCCCAGTTGGTGGTCGTGTCAAGACGGTTGCGCCAGGTGTTGGCGCGCGTCACCTCGCCGCGATAAAAATGTACAAGCGCGGTATTGATTTCAGAGGCCGCGAACTTGCGCGGGATGTGCGAGGGCTTTGACGGGTCGGGCACAACCGTTTGATGAATCGAGGGCGGGGCCGTCTCGGGCGAGTTAGCCGGACGTTGTGAGCGTGCCCCGGAAGGTGGCGGATGCGGGCCGGCCCCCTTTTCTGCGGCGGTCGGATTGCTGCCCGTTTTCGTTCTTTGTTCTGTGCTCATCTTTACGGTCGGGAGAGGGCAGAAGCGCGCGAGAGCAGGAGGGGCAAAGCGCGCCGCCGTCA
>CBDUCU010000750.1:0-1650 GCA_965365725.1 uncultured bacterium
CTTCCTTCTCGATGCCTTTGAGCGCGCCGCAGATGCCGTCAGCACCGCAGATGCCGCAAATGCCGCAGATGCCCTCGATGCCATCAGCGCCCTCAATGCCGTCAGTACCGTCGATGCCTTCTGCGCCCTCGATGCCGCAAATGCCGTCGATGCCTTCTGCACCGTCGATGCCGCAGATGCCTGCTACGCCGCAAATACCTGCTGCGCCGCAGATGCCGCAGGCCGTGCATACGATCATGGGAATGCCGCGCGCGGTCTTCGCCGGTCTTGCCTCGACCTTGACGGTCGGCGGGCTGCTCGCGGTCCTGTGGGGCGTGGGCGTAATAGGGGGCGGGCCGAACGTCAAGTCGTCGCTTGAAAGAGACGAGGCTGCCACGAGCAAAAAAGAGTCGGACGAAAAAGCGTCGGCGGATGCAGATGAAAAGGACGCTTCCGTTGATGCGCTTCCGCCGCCCGTTGAAATGGCGCGCGGCGGCGACGCAGCCGTTGCACCGGCGAGCGGCGGCGCTCTGGCTGCAAGCTCCGACATGACCGCGCAGTTTGCACGCACGCTGGCCGTCCAGATTTCGCAAAAAAGCTCTTATAACTTCGACCCGCGCTTTGCAGACTTTATCAAAAGCTCTCTGAACGAATATCGCGGCGCGACCGGCTATTCGGAGCGCGCGACAAAGTACCGCGATGCCATCGACCGCGAGTTTGTCAACGCGCAGGGCATCCCGCCGCTTGTCGCCTATCTGATTGCGATGAGTCAATCAAAGTTTGTGGAAAAACCGGGCACGGGCGTTTGGAATCTTCCGCCCGCAGTCCTCTCCAGCTATTCGACGGGCGCGAACGCAGACTTAAACGACCCGGCTGTCTCGACGCGCGTCGCCGCGCAGTATGTGCGCTCGCTGCTTGACGTGTTTGGCAAAGAAGATTTTATGTATGCGGTCGCCTGTTACGGGATGACGATTGACGAAGCGGGAAAACTCAAGACGACGCTCGAAGAGAAAGACCCTGCGGGGCAGATGCGCGGCGATTTTTGGAAGATGAAAAATGCGGGCGTGGTGAAAGACGAACAGGTAACGCGCGTCGCGCGCTTTTTCGCCGCAGGCATCGTCGGCGAAAACCCGACGCAGTTTGGTCTTAAAGAAAAACCGTTCTCATCCTTTTACTGAGATTGGCTTTTTATGAAATTGCGCCGCACACTTCTGCAATCGTAGAAGTTTTTGATAAAGAAGGTTCACGCTATTTTGTTTCGATTAACGCTCAACATCACGTCGCCTGCGGGTTCGCGGCAGGTAGAGCTGACCGAAGGCTCTCTGACCATCGGGCGCACCAACGCTTCCCAATTAGTCATCGCCGAAGATGCGGGACTTTCGCGCCGTCACGTCACTTTTCATGTTGACGGCGCGGGCGCGCGCGTCTCGGACGAAGGCTCGACCAACGGAAGTCTTATCAACGGTCAGCGCGTCCCGCCCGAAGGTCTTGCCGTTTCGGACGGCGACGTAATCAGCATCGGCAATTCAACCAGGATCACTGCGCGCATCGAACAGGCCGCAACGGCACGCGCCGCCGCTTCCAATCCCGCGACGGCAAACGCCGACGCAGCGCAGCAAGCCCTGCCAACGACGGACGCGCCCAAAACCTCTTCGCTCTCGCCCGTCGTTC
>CBDUCU010000751.1:0-1641 GCA_965365725.1 uncultured bacterium
GAGGGTCGTCCGCGTCGCGTCGCTCCGCAGCAGAATCAGTAGCGCAGGAGGCAGCCTGTAGGCGCTAAGCTCAAACGCCCGAAAGTCTCGTGAATGGCTGAGACTTTCGGGCATGTTGTTTTTCGGCGACAATTCATATGCAATGAGCTTGTAAAAGATAGCTCGCTGCGGGTTGGCGATGCTTCTCTTGACACTGTTCGGCAGGTTGTAGCAGTATCACGCTCGCATCACGAAGGAAACTCCTTTTAGAAAAATCCCCTGCACGTGCGGCTTTAGAATTCGGGTGGAAGCGAGGAACGCGACGGCCACTAAAGCGGCGGCAACTGACTGCCAAAGCAAGGCATCTGAGTTGTCACGCGATGCCGTTCAAAAGCCTCGCGCCCTTTTTGGAGAAACAAATCAAAGTCAGTAGTGAAATCGCCTGGAGGAGATTCGACAGATGAGAAAAGTTGTAAGGCTTTTGACGCTTAGCGCAGTCGTCGGGGCTTCGACCCTTTCGGCTTTCGCACAGCAACCTGCAGCAACGGCGGCCCCCGCACAGGCCGACGCGGCTAAAGCTTGCACAGACCTTTATACAAAGTGGCGTGAGAATTACAAAGGCGACGCTAATTTGCAAAAGACGGCCTACGAAGCAGGTAAGGAATACCTCTCGAAGTGTCCGAGCGACGACTATGTCTCCTACGTCCAGAAGTGGATACCGAAGTATGAGAAGGCCGTTCGCAGCGTCGAGTTTGAGTCTTCGATTACTAACAAGAACTATCCCCGCGCTTTTGAGCTCGGTCGGCAGATACAGGGTGAAGATCCTGACAACGTGCTGCTGGCCTTTCGCCTCGCCGCAGTTGGTCTTACCGCAGGCGAACAGTTTAAGGGCGACACTGCGAACTTTGCGCGCAAGGCGCTTCAACTGATCGAATCAGGCAAGGGCGATACGGCGGATTGGAAGACGCTCAACATTGCCTCCAAGAGTGAAGCTGTGGGCTGGCTCCATTACACGCTCGGCTTTATTAACTACAAGACCATGCCGGGTGAAGCAGCGCAGAGTTTCATCAAAGCTCTCCAGGTTGAGAGTCCGGTAAAGAAGAATGCGACGGCTTATTACTTGTTGGCCATCGCATATCAGAACTCTGAATACGCGCCGCTTGCGCAGGACTATCAAAACAATTGCGCCGGTAAAGATTTGACCGACGAATGCAAGCTCAAGTACGACAAGCTGAATCTGGTCGTTGATCGCGTCATCGACGCGCTTGCACGCTCCGTCTCTTTGGCGACTGACCCCAAGCTGGCCAACGACAAGGCCAATTGGATGAAGCAGCTTGAGGGCTTCTACAAATTCCGCAACGAGGATAAGACCGATGGGCTTGACGCGATGATCGCCGGCATTCAGTCGAAGCCACTGCTTCTGCCGAGCATGCAGACGATGCCGACCCCGGCCCCGTCGGCAACGACTGCGCCTTCGACGAGCACTACGCCGTCAGCCGGTGGTAACGGCAGCACAACGCCCGGCACAAGTAGCGCACCGGCTTCGACCTCGACGAACAGCAGCAACAAGCCGGCTTCGACAACCACGAACCCCTCAACTGCTGCAAAACCAAAACCATAAACGGGGGGTTTTCATCATTTGAGAAACCGGCGCATCAGACC
>CBDUCU010000752.1:0-1619 GCA_965365725.1 uncultured bacterium
GCCGCCGGCAGCGCCAGCAGCAGCACGAGGCCCAGCCGCCGTAGGGCGAACGCCAGCCCGCCATAAATGGCACAAAGGTGTAGCAACCCATCCGTGCGTTGAAATACCAGATGCCGCCGTGTGAGCCGAACGGGTACTGCGCCGACATATAATTAACGCTGGCTAGCAACGTATTGGCCTGTTGTCGCGTGATGCGCCGGTTGGCTTCGGCAAGCTCTTGACCGCGCTCCTTGCTCCATTGATCCAATTCGTCGCGCGTCTTCTTATCAAACTTCACTACTTCGGTCACCCCGCCGACGCGCGCCACGTTTCCGCCTTTGACGACAAGCGCCGTCGCTTGATCTCGACCGACAAGCGTGCGTCCCTTCTGAACAATGACCTCGGTCAAACTGCCGTGCAATGCGTTGAAGCGATAGATGCCTTCCCGAACGATTGAGACAATCGTCTGCGGCGTTTCGACTTTGAGCAACAGGCCATACTTGTTGTCATAGCCTGTGGCCTCGATGACGGCGCTGCCACGAATGAGTTTGACGCGTAGATCGTCAAGCGAAGTGTCCGTTATCTCGACTTCAGAATCGGTGCCGAGACGTAAGTATGAACCGGGGTTGAGAAGCACTTCGGCAAGCCCCGTAGAGCCGGTCTTAACAACGTCGCCATTAGCGAGATTGGCAGAAGCATCGAGCGTCTGCCACTGGCTTTTGCCGGCGCGTCTGTATTTCACATCACCGAAAATGTAATTGATCGCGCCGGCCCGCGCTGAAACGATGCGCAGGTCGCGCTTTGTCTGGCCGTAAGTCGTCGCCGACATACAGACCGCAACAATAGCAAGCGCGAAGAGAAGTGTTGCGAAAGTTCGAATTGCTGTTTTCATTTGTCGGCCTCTTCCTCTTTGATAAAGCTGAAACGGGATTTCAGCCGGGGCTTTGTAAGCGGATCATACTCTTGTGGTTTGGGAAGGGCAAGATTTCGAATTGAAAGCAATAAGCGCGCTGCCGACAGGTCACTTAAAACTCTTGCCCGAGATAAATCTCTGAGCTTTAACGCAAGGCGGCATCCATCGCCGACTCAATATCCTCAAAAGCTCCGCGCACGATCATCACTTTGTCGCCCTCGATGCGGACGCGAGTCGTCGTCTCGCCTTCGCGCCAGAAGGCCTCTGAGCCGTTAATTTCGCCGGAATAGTTTAGGCGTTTGAGCTTGTTGTAGGCGGAGAAAAATTCTTGCGCGTCCGAAGATGAATCCCACACAGTCTTCCAGATAAAAAGCGACTTGCGACCTTCACGCTCAAATGCAAAAGCGCGGTCGCCGCCCCAGCCCGTCGCGGCAATTACGGCCTCTTTGGGCTGAATGCCTGCCAACAAAAGGCCGCGTGCGCCCATCTCTCCGAGCGTGGTCGTGGCCGTCAGTCGCCAGTCGTTGTTTGAGAACGTCGCTTCATCAAGCGAGACTTCGCGCGGAGCTTCTTGTGCGAGATATTTTTCGGGATGAAGCACCTGCTCGGTTGAGACAGGCGGGCGACGAAACAGTTCGTCGGCGCTTACCTGCGGGCGTGCGCGTCGCATCGTTTCGACAAAGCGCGCGCCGTCGCGGTAACGAAAGATAAAAGACTCTGTGATGAG
>CBDUCU010000753.1:0-1619 GCA_965365725.1 uncultured bacterium
GTCAAACCCTTCGCTCGTGCTCGCCCCCTCCATAATTCATAAGATCACACGTCGAGGAAAAATAAATGTATCACCTTGTCCCCCGAAGCCCCCGTTGCATCTGCTTGTCTCTGACTCTCCTGTTGTCGTTGACGGCACTCTCGCTTTCGGTCTTTTTTGGCGCGCGTCCATCGATAATCAAAGACGCGCAGCCGATTGCAGCACGTCAGGCTGTAAAAAAGAGCGACGCACACGCGCTTGAAGCTTACGGTCGTCTGCCGCTCGGTTTTGAAGCCAACGCGGGACAGACCGACGAGCGCGTCAACTTCATCGCGCGCGGCGCAGGCTACACGCTTTTCCTTACGCCGACAGAGGCGGTCTTTTCGCTCAGAGAGACGACAAACGGTATTGAGCGCAATGACGATGATGAGCGTGACACGGCAACGCTCGGCAAGCGCTCCAAGATAGACGGGCAAAGCGCGTCGGCAAGCGTGGCCGCGCTGCGCATGAAGGTCTTGGGCGCAAATCAAGAAGCGCGCGCAACGTGCGAGCAGGAGCTGGCGGGCAAGAGCAACTACTTTGCGGGACAGGACAAGACGAAGTGGCGGACGAACGTTGCAAACTTTGCGAGGGTGAAATATGAAGCCGTGTATCCGGGTATTGATCTTGTTTACTACGGCAATCAAAGACAGCTCGAATACGATTTCGAGATTGCGCCGGGCGCGGACGCATCTGCGATTGCTCTCGCCTTCGACGGCGCAGACAACCTCCGACTTGGCGAGGGCGGCGAACTAATACTGAGCATCGCCGGCAAAGAGATGCGACAGCTCAAGCCCTTCGTTTATCAGGAGCTCGACGGCGTGCGGCGTGAGATTGCCAGCCGCTACACCTTAAGCGCATCGGGCCGCATCGGTTTTGAGCTTGACGAGTATGATTCGAGCAAGCCTCTTGTCATCGATCCTATCCTCGTCTATTCAACATACTTTGGTGGAATGGGCAACGAGAATGCCGCCGACATCGCGGTCAATGCGGCGGGCGAAGCCTACATCACGGGCAGCACTTCGTCTCTCAACTTTCCGGGCAGCGCAGTACAAAAATCTCAAGCGCCTGACGCATCGGACGGATTTGTCGTCAAGCTCGATGCTGCGGGCTCATCCCTTCTGTTTGCGAGTTACTTTGGCGGCGACAACCACGATTTCGCAAGCGCGATTGCGCTCGATCAGAGCGGCAATGCTTTTGTCGCAGGCTCGACCCATTCGTTTAACTTTCCCACGTCGGGCACACCCTTCCAGCCAAACAAGTCGGGAGGCAATCCTCTCTTCAAAAGCACGGACGGCGGCACAAACTTCGGCGCAGGCATTGTCAGCAACAGCACGACCGGTCTGACGACGGCCAACATCAGCTCGATTGCCGTCCACCCGACCAATCCGCAGATTGTCTTTGCCACGCCCTACACGGGCAGGGCGGTTTACAAGAGCACGGACGGAGGCGCGACCTGGACTGTTAGCGCGACTGGCATCACGGATGAATTTATCAACGGAATCATTTTTGACAACACCGATCCCGACAACGTGATGTACGTGGCGGCGGCAGGGGCGGGCGGCATCTATCGCAGCACGGACGGCGGCTCGACGTGGACG
>CBDUCU010000754.1:0-1610 GCA_965365725.1 uncultured bacterium
ACACAGCCGTTGGTTTCGTCTATAAAACGGGATGAATCGAGTGTGGCCTCCACTGAAGCCAAAGCTCTACATCGCACAGGAGCGGAGGGGAAAGTCGCAACGGTCATGCCACCAATCAAGGGCATTTGTAACTATTGAGATTGAAAGGAAACGGCGGCGCGGCCAGGAGGCGAAAGATAAAAGTCGAGCGATGTGGAAAAAGTAATTACTGTGGAATCATATAAAATATGATTGTCGAGAAAAAAATCGGAAAGCGCGGCGAGTGTGCGTCGTGAGGTTCGAGTTGCTTAATGACTGTTGAGCGTGATGGCCGTCCAAATAATTGAATGGCCGTCAGACAAAAGGAATTCTTGTCGCAGGATTGTTGATGAGACAGACAAGTGGGCTGAGAGGAACAGAGGCTCAGCGCTCGCGCCCGCACCAAACTTACTTGTCGAAAAGCAAGATTAAAAGGTTGCGGCTCAGACGCGCTCGGTCGATGATGCGGAGGTTAACTCTTCGGTCTTTTCGGTGATGCTTGTCTCTCCCCAATCGTTGTCGCGGCTCGATTCTCCGGCCTTGATGCGCTTGGCCTCTTTCATGCGCTCGACAAGGTTTGTATGCGTCGAAAAGAAGGGGAGGCTTTTACCGACGATCTCTTCGACCGATTCAAATTTTTTGTCGGTCATAAACTTTGTGAGACCTTCGGTCAACTCGTCGATGATCTTTACGCCGTGCAGCATCACGCCCGTGCAGAGCTGTACGGTTGAAGCTCCCAAAAGCATAAACTCAAGCGCGTCGTGCGAGCGTTCGATGCCGCCGATGCCGCTGATCGAAACACCTTCGGGAAGCGCTTGCGCAAGCTGGCTCACCATTCGGAGCGCGATTGGGCGGACGGCTTGTGACGAGTAGCCGCCGGGAACCGAATAGCCCTCGACGCACGGAAGCGGTCGGAGTGTTTCGAGGTCAACGCCGATGACCGAAAGAATCGTGTTGATGGCCGAGATGCCGACGGCCCCGCCGCGCACCGCCGCGAGCGAAGGCTCTTTGATGTTTGTGATGTTCGGAGTCATCTTCGCCCAGACGGGGATGCGCGAAACTTCCGTGACCCAACTCGTCACCTCTTCTGTCAAATCCGGGTGCTCGCCCATCTCCGAACCCATCTGACGCTCGGTCATGCCGTGCGGGCATGAAAAGTTCAATTCAAACGCGTCAACGCCCGTCTCCTGCACAAGCCGCGTCAACTCCTGCCAGCGCGCACGGTCATACTCCTCCATAATCGAGGCGATGAGGACGTGTTGCGGATACTCTTTCTTTATCTGTCTGAATTCGTCGAGCCACACGTCGAGCGGGCGGTCGGAGATCAGCTCGATGTTCTCAAATCCGATGACCTCGCCCGTGTCACGCGAGCGCAAGCGTCCATAGCGCGGCGCGACGTTGACAACTTTCGCGCTGTCTAAGCTGACGGTCTTTGCGACAGCACCGCCCCAGCCCGCTTCAAATGATTTGGCAAGCACGCGCGCATTCGTTCCCGGAGGGCCGGAGCCGAGCAGGAATGGGTTCGGAAACTTGATACCGTTGACGGTGATTGAGAGATTCATACTTTCACCTGACTTTCATTAGAGCTGTTA
>CBDUCU010000755.1:0-1605 GCA_965365725.1 uncultured bacterium
GTTGCAGGTAGATGTCGGCGAGCAGCTTCAGCGTCTCGTATTCGAGCCGGTCGCGCTCTGCTTCCATCCTGTTGCAAAACTCGATTACGCCGTCAATCGTCTGGCACAACTCGCGGTGCGGGTTGACGCGAAATCCTGCGCGCTCCATCCAGTTGAGCGAATCCCAATGCGTCGCAAAAGCTTTGCGCTCGCCGCGCAGCGCATCGTAGGCAAACATATCGAGACGACGACCGGCGACCACTTTCGGGTCAAGCTGTCTGAGCGTGCCTGCGGCGGCATTGCGTGGATTGGCAAAACGCGATTCGTTTGCCTCTTCGCGCTCGGCGTTGATGCGCTCAAACTCTTTGCGCGAAAGATATGCTTCGCCGCGAATCTCTACGTCTCCCGCATCCTCGGCTTTCAAACGCAGAGGGATTGTGCGAATCGTCCGCACATTTTGCGTTACATCTTCGCCGGCGCGTCCGTCGCCGCGCGTCACGCCGTGCACAAGCAGCCCGTCCGTATAGTGCAGAGAGAGCGAGAGGCCGTCGATCTTTAATTCGGCGACATACTCGAACGGGCGACCGTCGGCGAGCTTACGGCAGCGTTCGTCGAAGGCGCGCAGCTCTTCGATGTTGTAGCTGTTTTCAAGAGACAACATCGGGCGGCGATGCACATATTCTTCAAACCCTTCGGCAGGACGACCACCCACGCGCAGCGTCGGACTATCGGGCGTGCGAAACTCCGGGTATTCGTCTTCTAATTTTCTGAGACGATCAAGCAGCGCGTCGTATTCCGCATCAGAGATTTCCGGGTTGTCGTGAACGTAGTAAAGCTCTTCGTGTCGTACAATCTCTGCACGAAGTTTTTGGATTTCTCGCTCGACTGATTTCGTGGCGGCTGGCAAAGGTTGACGGCTCCTAAAGGTTTTCTGTTCTGCTAATCAGACGTTCGGCTACAAACGCGAGCGCAATGGTTTTAGCCCGACGTGAGGAGTTTTCTATTCAACGGCATCAAGCTTGTGCGCGATTTATCAACCGGCTCGCCGTCGTCGATATGCGCGAGACGATGAATGATGCGTCCGAAGTATTTGATGCCGAGGATAAAATCTTCGAGACGTATGTTTTCATCGGGCGCATGCGGGTTTGAGCCTGCGTAAGAGATGCCAAATGAGATGATCGGCGTGGGCGGCTGCTGCACGCCGCAGACTGCGCCGACCGGCCCGCTCGCCGGGTCTAAGGGAAAGACTATCGGCGACTGTCCATACAATTCAGCGGCGCTCTCGATTGCCGCCTGTGCGACAAAACTCTTCGGCGAAGATTTAGCCGTCGGGGCAGAACCCAGCTCGATAATTTCCACGTCTTGAAACCCGCGCGCGTCCAGATGTTTTCTGAGCAGCTTGACGACGAGTTCGGGCGTGAGGTCTGGAACTAAACGAAAGTCGAGACGTGCGACGGCTGCGCCCGGAAGAACGGTCTTTGCACCCGCTTCGGTGTGGCCCGTGTGGATGCCGCAGATGGTGCAGGTCGGCCCGAAAATCAGCTCGCGCGTCAAATGTTTTCCCGTCAAACCGCGCACCCAGCCGCCGATGCGAAACTCTCTTTTCAAACCCGCCTCGTCTATCTC
>CBDUCU010000756.1:0-1600 GCA_965365725.1 uncultured bacterium
GGGCCCTACGGCCCGCCTCTAAACGTATGTTGAGATATTTACTCGATTACTTGTTAGTCGCGCCGCCCTGATTTCTACGCAGCGACTCGGCGTTGATTTGTGGCGCTTGTCGTGCGCCCTCTTCAACCTTAAAGAATGGTTCTTCCTTGAACCCGTAAATCTTTGCGCCGAGGACGGTCGGGAATTGGTTGCGCGTCGTGTTGTAGTCCTGCACAGCCGTGTTGTAATCCTCGCGCGAGGTGTTGATGCGGTTTTCCGTGCCTTCGAGCGAATCCTGAAACTTCAAAAACGCTTCGCTCGAACGCAGTTGCGGGTAGCTTTCTGTGAGCGACAAAAGCCGCCCGATAGTTCCGCCGAAGCTGTTGTTGGCTTCGATAATCGCCTGCTTCTGTTCGGGCGATTTGTCGCCGCCTTCACCTTGCGGAGCGGCGCTCGTCGCATTCAAAAGACGCGAGCGCGCTTCGGCAATCTGCCCGAAGACTTCCTGCTCTTGAATGCCTGCGGCCTTCGCCGCCTCGAAGAGATTCGGGATGAGGTCAGCGCGCCGTTGCAACTGGCTCTCGACGTTCGCCCACTTCCCCCGCACGTTCTGCTGTTTTGTGGTCAGAGTGTTATAACCGCAGCCGCTCGCCGCCACCGCGACGAGCACGACGAATGCCGCCGACAAGAAACGTCTCTTATTCATTGCTAATCCTCCTCGTTTTACCGTTCGCCAAAAAGTCAAACAATCACGTCGCCACAGAAAAAAATGTTGAGCTTACATGCCGGCCTCCAACTCAATTTGATCGACCGCCTCGATGACGCGCTCGATCTCGCGCATGTAGGCGGCAAAAAGCGCATCGGCTTCGCGCTCGTCGAGCAAGAATTCATCGTCCGCCACCTTTAACGCAAAGACGCGCTCAAAGACATTGCCATTAAGACCAAGCAAGCGAGCCGTCTCGCGCACAACGTCGCGTTTGAGCACGGGCGGCGTGCGTCCTTTGAGAAGCATCACGGGTGCAAACAACGTGGCGAAATTCGTCAGACTGTCGCTCATCAAACCCTGCAGCCTCTGCGCCGACGAAGACGCTGGAATATAGAGTCGTCGCAGCTTGAGAAGCTTGCTCCGCAGCTCATACTCGGTCTGATGGCGCAAATTAGCATCCGAGATTTTCAAGCTCTCAAATGGGTCGCGCCCATAGAGCACGACGCGCGCGCGCTCCATTTGATGAAACTCGATAGGGAAAACGTCCGCCGCACTGATCACTTCATCGAAGGTGAAATAGACCGGCAAGGGATGGCCGAGCCTCTGCCATTCGCGCATGGGAGCCTGCGCCAACTTTAAATCTTCAGGCGTGATGCGCTTGAGCGCAATCAGAATGTTGTAATCCGAATGAAGCTCCGCATACTCGCCCGTCGCCGCCGACCCGTAGAGCACCACCGACACAAGATTCTCCCCGTGCGTCGAGCGCAAGTCGCCAATCAAATTGTTAAAAGCTTCCTGCGCGACAATGTTTGCCATAATCACCTCTGAAACGATGAAGTATGAACGCTAAACGTGGAATGAAAGACAGTTCGTCGTTCCGTATTCATCATTCATCGTTTTCCTTACCAGTCTCCG
>CBDUCU010000757.1:0-1599 GCA_965365725.1 uncultured bacterium
GTATTGTCGGTGAGGTTGAGCGAGAGCAATCCGCCAGATTTCTTTTGCGTCGCACGCATGGCGCTCTCGCCCGAAGCGTCTTCGCGTCCCTGCACGCTGACTTCAACCACCTCGCGCGAGCCCACGCCGAGCACGCCTCCGACTTTGACGCGTTTTGTCTCAAGCACAAGCGCGTCTTCGCCCATCTCGCTTTTAACCTGTTCGAGCGCCTCGCGCATTGTCGCCGCTCTGTACTTCTGTATGTTTGCCATGCCGGTTGAATTTCTTTCCTGTGACGACGCATGAGCGTGTGTCTCGCGTCGTGAGAGATTGTTGTTGAGCGCCGGTTGAAACCTCTAGCTGATTGTTCCGAGCGAGATGAGCCGGACGTTTGGCGCGACCTCGCCGTGAGCCAACACGGCAAGGTCTGGCAAGAAGCGTTCCGTGAGCTTGCGCAGGTGCGGGCGCAACAGACCCGAACAGAGCAGGACGGGCTGTGAAAGCACTGCGGCCTGCGCGGCAGTCTCTATCTTTTCAAGAATCATGCGACCAAAATCGGGGTCGATGGCCTGCGCAGGCACGCCGCCGTGTACGCCCAGGCGGTCGGCAAGCTGCTGCTCCAGACGCGGGTCTAAGGCGAGCACGGGCAACTCGCCCGCATCGTTGGCAAGTCCGGAACAGATTGTGCGCGCAAGGGCTTGGCGGGCCGATTCCGTCAAGGCATTGACATCGTGCGTCAGGCTTCCGGCGTCGGTGATTGATTCGAGAATCGTGGCGAGGTCGCGCACGGGGACGCGCTCGCGCAAGAGGTTTTGCAGCACGCGCTGCACTTCGCCGAGACTCAAAACCTTCGGCGTGGCCTCTTCGACAGTCCTCGGGTGCGTCTCGGCGAGCGCATCAAGGAGCACGCGCGTCTCCTGTCGTCCGAGCAGCTCGGGCGCGTGTCGCTTGATGATTTCGGCAAGGTGCGTGCAGACGACCGTAGCAGGGTCAACGACCGTGTAGCCTGCGGCCAGTGCGCGCTCGCGGTCTTCGGCGCGACGAATCCAAACGGCAGGCATCCCAAAGGCCGGCTCCGTCGTCGCTACGCCGTCGATTACGTCGCGCACAGCGCCCGGATCGATGGCGAGGAAGCCGTCGGTTTGCAGCTCGCCCTGTGCGACGCGCTGACCCTTGAGAAGAATTGCATATTCGCGCGGGCCGAGCTGCAAGTTGTCCGTGATGTGGACGGGCGGGACGATGAGTCCGAGATCGAGCGCAATCTGTCGGCGTATCTCGCGCACGCGCGCCAGAAATGTGTCGCCCGCGCTCACCAGAGGAATCAATCCGTAGCCGACTTCTAAAGCAAGCGAGTCGAGTTTTAAGAGCGATTCGATCTTGTCCGGATTCTGTGCGGGGGCTGACTCCTGCGCGCCCTCTTCCATACTGATTTTATCGGCGCGCGTGCGCTCGCCTTGACGGCGCGAAAGGTGGCCCATGCCGGCGGCGGCGGCGGCGAGCAAAAGAAACGCGATGTGCGGCATTCCGGGCAAAATCCCAAGAAAACCGAGCACTCCAGCCGAGATAAAGAGCGGTCGCGGGTTGGTTAAAAGCTGTCCGGAGACCTCTTGACCGAGACTT
>CBDUCU010000758.1:0-1599 GCA_965365725.1 uncultured bacterium
GCGTCGATCCCTACACGCAGAAGATCGCGCTCGGCATAGTCATCCTGCTCGCGGTGCTGGCCGATCAGATGACAAAGCCTGCGCGTTGAGCAGAGAAGCGAGCGCGTTAGAGCGTCCGGGCGGTGGTTGCCGCCATCGCCTCTTTGCTGGTTGACACCAGAGCGTGACTCGGTTTAGATTCCGTCTAGTGGACTAGACCACTAATCCGCTTATCCTGTGAATTCGGTGAAATTATAGGCAATTCGTCGCCGACGCGTTCTCAAGCCCGATCACCCATGTCGAACTTCAAACGCCGAGCGCATACAAGCCGGACGGGCACAGGTCTTCTCCTGCGCTGTCTTGTGTTGTGCCTGCTCCACGTCTCTCTTTGCGCCGTCGTCGCTCGTGCGCAAGAACCGTCTGCTGCATCTGCGTCGCGCCTGCGCGTCATACCTGAGCCGAAGCGGGCCGAAGCACTAGCGGAAGAGTTTCGTCTTGCACGCAATGTGCGCGTCGTTGTTGCCGACCGCAGTTCGGCGGACGACCGTTTTGCGGCGCAGGATTTTGTCGAAGACGTAAGAGAGACGGCGGGCCTTGCGCTCAATGTGACGACGGGCGGCGACGGGCGGCGGCAAATTCTCGTCGGTCGCATCGATCCCCCGCGCGTGCGCGAGGCGCTTGAGCGCGCCGGACTTGTCGAGCCGCAGAGCTTCGACCGCGAGGGCTATCTCTTGAGCGTGCGCGCCGACGGCATAGTTGCGGCGGGCAAGAGCGAGGCGGGAACTTTCTACGCTTTGCAGACCTTGAAACAACTTGTGCGCGGCGAAGCGGCGACGGCGCACATTCAGGGCGCGCGCATCACCGACTGGCCCTCGATGCGCTGGCGCGCGTTTTCCGACGACATCAGTCGCGGCCCCGTTCCGACCGTCGATTACATCAAGCGACAGTTGAAGACCTTTGCGTTCTTCAAACTCAACATGCACTCCTTTTATATGGAGCATGCATTTGCGAGCCGCGCGCACCCGCTCATCGGCCCGGAGGGCGGCTCGCTCACGCCCGAAGAGATTAAAGAGCTGGTCGCCTACGCGCGCCGCCTTCACATCGAGATTGTTCCCGAACAGCAGACCTTCGGCCACCTCCATAAAGCTCTCAAGATCGAGAAGTACAACGAGCTGGCCGAAGTGCCTTACGGCGACGTTCTCTCGCCGCAACAGGAAGGCTCTTACAAGCTCGTCGCCGATTGGTACAAAGAGATTGACGAACTCTTCCCCGGACAATTTTTTCACATCGGGGCTGATGAAACCTTCGAGCTGGGCGAAGGACAGAGCCGCGAAGCGGTCAGGGCGCGCGGCGTCGGCGCAATCTATTTCGAGCACCTGCGACGCGTGCGCGAGATTTTGCAGCCGTACAAGCGGCGGCTCATGTTCTGGGGCGACATCGCGCTCAACCATCCGGATTTGATCGGCAGCGTCCCGAAAGATTTGATCGTGATGAATTGGGCCTACGGCCCGCGCGCTTCTTACACGTCGCGAATTCAACCCTTCAAAGACGCGGGTCTCGACCAGGCCGCCGGAGGGAGTGAACTTGACGGAATTTTTGATGAGATTCCAGAAGACTTGT
>CBDUCU010000759.1:0-1584 GCA_965365725.1 uncultured bacterium
CGACGGAAGTCGGGTTGAACCGCTTCGTCTGGGACATGCGTCTGACGGAAGCGGCGCGCTTTCCCGGCATGATTTTGTGGGCCGCCAATACGCAAGGCCCGCGCGTCGTGCCCGGCATGTATCAGGTCAGGCTCACTTTCGACGGCAAGACTTTGACGGAAAATTTCGAGATCAAAAAAGACCCGCGCCTGCAAACCACGCCGCAGGAGTTTGCTCGCCAATACGATCTGCTCTTAAAGATTCGCGACAAGCTGACCGAGACGCACGAGGCCATCAACACGCTGCACGACGTGCGCCGTCAAACTGATGAACTGGTCAAGCGAGTGGCAGACGATGCAAACGCCAGACAGGTCGCCGAGCGCGGGCGCGAGCTGATACGAAAGCTCACAGAGGTTGAAGAGACGCTCTACCAAACAAAAGTGCAGAGCAGTCAGGACACCTTGAACTATCCGATTCGTCTCAACAACAAACTGGCCGCGCTCGCCTCGGGCGTTGCCAGCTCCGATTCGCCGCCGACCGAGCAGGCGCTCGCGCTCTATGAAGAGCTGACGACGAAGATCGACGCGCAGCTTGCGCGCCTTCGTCAAATCATGGACGCAGACTTGAAGGCTTACAATCAGCTTGTGCGCGATGCAAACATCCCTGCCGTCATCGTCAAGCCCAAGCCAAATGCGCCGGGACAATAAGCGTCGGTCGAGCATGTCAGACTCGCGCGGCGCAATGTATAATCCGGAGCGGAAGGGCGGTTTTAGATTTTGACGACTGAACAAAAAGCTCTGGATGTTGACGCGTGGATGCACGCGGCTGAAGACGGCGACGCGCGCGCAATCGAAACGATGCTCGCCGCAGGCGTGCCGCTTGACGCGCGTACACACGGCGGCGAGACGGCGCTCATGCGCGCCGCCGCGCGCGGGCGCACGAACGTCGTCCGTCTCTTGATTGAAAGCGGAGCCGACATAAACGCGCAAAGGCGCGACCATTGGACGGCGCTGATGCTTGCGGCGTTTTTTGGTCAGGCGGAGGTTGTAGGCGCGCTCGTCAAAGCCGGTGCTGACGCGAAGGCCGCCGACCGTAACGGCACGACTGCGCTCGGTTGGGCGGTCTCGCGCGGCCACGTCGATGCCGCAAATCTGCTCAAGCAAGCCGAGGCGCACGCCGAGGCCGACAAGCGCAGGCGCGCCGCCGGGCGCGTAGCTAATGTTGAAGAGAGCGAAATGCCTGCGCAGGCATCGACGCAAAAAGCCTTATCGCATGCCCACGCACACGCCAACGCACTATCGAGCGACGCAAAACAAACTTCCATAGCGACACCCGTTAAGATTGATGAGGACGGTCGTGCTTCAAAGTATGAAGGTGCGAGCAGTGTTTCTTTATCTCGTGCAGACGCGGCGGCAACAGAAAACGAGCCGTCCTTAACGCACACGGTAAAAGTGCGTGATAGCAGTGCGGCTCGGTTTCGTCGCATCGCAATCTGGGCCGCGCCTCTGGTTTTGGTGGCTTGCGGCGCGGCGCTGCTCATCTACAAATTTGCTGGTGCAACGGCGCGCAGAGGCGAGAGCGGATCGACGCTTCAAACGTCGCCGG
>CBDUCU010000760.1:0-1572 GCA_965365725.1 uncultured bacterium
AAAAGCCGATTTGCAGAAATTCGCGTCGAAAATGAGAGCGATAAAGAGCTGGCTTCGATGATTGCGTGCGCGGCGCGCGAGCTGTTTGAAGAGACGGGCGTTTTAGCGGCGCGCGGCGTGGAAAGTTTGACGCGTGGACAGCTTGCATCGGTCTTGGATGATTTAACTTCTGGACGAATGAAGTTTGCAGAACTCCTTGCGCACTACGGTCTTTATCTCGACGCGGGGGATTTTCAGTTTGTTGGTCGTTGGGTGACTCCGCCTTTTAGTCCGCGAAGGTTTGATACGCTCTTTTTTCTGGTCAACTGTCCGCGCAAGCAAGAGCCGCGCGTACTCTCGGAAGAGTTTGAAGAGGGCGGCTGGACGAGCGCGCGAAGTGGATACGAGCGTTGGCTGCGCTCAGAGGTCGTCGCTGCGCCGCCCGTCGTTCATGCGATGCGCGCGCTGGCCGAAGAGGGTTTGAGCGACGCTCTTATCGAACGATTCCTGAGCGTGCCGCAGGCGCGGCGCGAGCCTGTCCGACGCATCGAGTTTTTGCCGGGCTTCACTTGCTTTCCCGTCCGCACTCCGACAAAACCGCCTGCGACGACGACAAATTGTTACGTTGTCGGCCAACATGAATTTGTCGTCATCGACCCGGCCTCGCCCTACGAAGACGAACAGGCCGAGCTACACAAATTTATCGACGAGCTGCTGGCCGAAGGCCGACGCTTGCGCGAAATCATCATCACGCATCTGCATCCCGATCACGTCGGCGGAGTCGATGCGCTGCGCAAACATCTCGCCGTTAAATCAATTGACGTTAAGGTCGCCGCACATCGTTTGACGGCAGAGCCTCTGCGCGGAAGCGTCGAGGTCGAGCGCTTTATCGAAGACGCAGACGTGATTGAATTAGAAGGCAATCCGCCGCTTCGCTTGCAAGCCATGCACACGCCCGGTCATACGCGCGGCCATCTCAGTTTTTATGAAGAGCGAACCGGCGCGCTCCTCACCGGCGACAACATTGTGGGCGTTGGCTCAGTTCTCATCGAACTGCCCGAAGGCGACGTGCGCGCCTATCTCGAAACGCTTCGACGCTACAAGTCTCTGCCGCATCTGACGGCGCTTTTTGGCGGGCACGGCCCGGCTGTGGCCGCGCCGCACGCCAGGATCGACGAATATATCGAGCATCGTTTGCAGCGCGAGCGAGACATACTCGCAGCCGTGCGTGCAGGAGCACGCAATGCGAAAGAGATTGTCGCCCGCGTCTATACGGATGTGCATCCAAAAATGCACGCGTTGGCAGAGCGCGCTGTTGACGCGCATCTTGCCAAGCTCGAAGCGGACGATCTCGTCGCGCGCGACGCAAGCGGACAAACGCTCCCATTTTGATCGGGTAGTGAGGGCCGTACGAAGCATCAATCAAAAGGCAGCACAGGTTTTAACCATCAGGGAATCCCGGCGACATGAAAGAAAAGAACGCTTCGCAAAAGAGGGCTGTAAAGTCTCGCGCCGAATCAGTAGCGGCTGGGGCCGTCAGTGATGTTTCTGCTGTTGAGGCGCGTGGGCCTGCACATCTCGTTGACAGCGACG
>CBDUCU010000761.1:0-1565 GCA_965365725.1 uncultured bacterium
AAATTGTTTGCCTTGTTTGTACAGCCGATGCCATTATACCTTTGTGGGCATATATGCTGGTTGCATCAAAACTGCAGCCTTTTACAGCCGACTATATTTTTGGCAATAAGGAAAATTATCTTTCACAGCATTATGCAAAAACGCTTGCGCAGCAAATAAATATTGCAGATTTCACCGATAAGCGGATTGTGATAAAAGGCTGCGCCGACATAGATGTTCCTGCAAGCGCTTATGTAGAAATTACCAGGCTTCTGCTTCCTGTTACAAAAACGATAATGTTTGGCGAGCCTTGTTCTACTGTTCCTGTTTATAAAAAAGCAAAAAGTTAAACTTTAAGCAGGTATTTAACTCTTTCGCGGCAGTGATTAACCTGTTCATGCAATTTGGCAAAATACTGGTTGTGCTGCTTTTGCCGGTTTGACATCATCGAGAAGGCCATGTCGAGCGTGTCTTCCTGCGTCATTCGCGGCGCATCGACAATTGGACGCAGTTCGCCGCCGATGCGCATAAAGGGCTGCGAGCCGCATTTAACATGGAGGTCTGACGCGCCGTAAGCGGCGGCGGTCTTGAGCAGGTCGTTGATTTTGACGGACATAGTTTGAGAAACAGTCGGACAGTTGATTGACTGATGGAATTTTGCAGACGACGCTCGGGGGCGGTTTGGTTGTTTGCCGGCGCTTAGTGGCTGCTTATTGATTCGGGGAATTGATATCGACGTGAGGGTCGGTATCTCTGTGAACTCTGTGCTTTGCGTGTCAAACGGGGCGTGAAATCCGCTAACGCCGGAATCACCAAAAGCATTCTAACGGTTCGATGGAGCGAGCGTCAACGCATTCGTTCGCGCAAGTGGCAGCAGCCAGCTACTGAAAGAGGCGGAAGAAGTATAGCCGCAGGCTTCTCGCTTGCGGCTATATCTCTCCCGCCTCTTGCGGCAGCTCATGAAAGTTTTGTTATTCGGTCATGACCGTCTCAAAACTCGTCTGGTCGGCAGCTTCGCCTGCGGCCTTTGCGGAGGCAGTCTGCTTGATCACGCCAGCGCGCTTTGCCTCAAACCCGTTAACTTCGTTCGTCGTCTTTGCTTGGTACTCGTTGACAAAGGTAAGCCAGGGGCCGGGCGCGGGAATCTCGCCTTTTGTAATCTGGAAGTAGGTCTGCTGGATGCGCTCGGTGATGGGGCCGCGTCGGCCTTCGCCGATCTTGATCTTATCGACCGAGCGGATGGGCGTGACTTCGGCGGCAGTGCCCGTAAAGAACAGTTCGTCGGCGATGTAGAGCGCGGCGCGCTGCACGCCCGATTCGACGACGGGAATCTCAAGCTCGCGGCAAATCTGTATGACGCTGTCGCGCGTAATGCCGGGCAGAATCGAGGAAGAAAGCGGCGGCGTAATCACCTTGCCGTTTGAGACGATAAAGAGATTTTCGCCGGAGCCTTCTGAGACAAATCCCCGGTCGTCGAGCGCGATGCCTTCGGCGTAGCCGTTCTTGATCGCCTCCATCTTGATCAGCTGCGAGTTCATGTAGTTTGCGCCGGACTTCGCCATCGCGGGCATAGAGTTCGGGCTGAG
>CBDUCU010000762.1:0-1564 GCA_965365725.1 uncultured bacterium
ATTATCTGCCCGACAATTCGATGGTCGTCATAGATGAATCGCACCAGACCGTCCCACAGATTCGCGGCATGTTCAACGGCGACCAGTCGCGCAAGCGCACGCTCGTCGAATACGGCTTCCGTCTGCCATCGGCGATGGACAACCGGCCGTTGAATTTCGCCGAGTTTCAAGAGCGCATCGGACAGACCATCTATGTCTCGGCCACGCCCGGCCCTTACGAACTCGAAAGGGCGGGCGGCGAAGTCGTCGAGCAGATCATAAGACCGACGGGGCTGATGGACCCCGAGGTCGAAGTGCGTCCCGTGCGCGGGCAGATAGATAATCTTTTGGAAGAGTGTCGCGTCAGAACAGAACGCAGCGAGCGCGTGCTGGTCACGACGCTGACAAAGAAGATGGCTGAAGATTTGACGGAATATTTTGCCGAGGTCGGCGTGCGCGTGCGTTACCTGCATTCGGACATCGAGACGCTCGAAAGAATAAAAATCCTGCGCGATTTGCGGCGCGGCGAATTCGACGTGCTCGTCGGGATCAATCTTTTGCGCGAGGGCCTGGATTTACCCGAAGTCTCTTTAGTCGCCATCCTCGATGCCGACAAGGAAGGCTTTCTTCGTTCCGAGTCGTCGCTGATTCAGACCATCGGACGCGCTGCGCGCAACGCCGGGGGCAAGGCGATTCTCTACGCCGACAAAATGACCGACTCGATGCGCCGCGCTATCTCCGAGACCGAGCGCCGGCGCGCGATTCAAATGGAGTACAACAGCGAGCACGGCATCACGCCGCAGACGATCATCAAACCCGTCGAATCCACGCTTGTCACCGCTTACGAAGCCGACTACTTCAAAGTGCCGCTTGATCTGGATTCCGTTGACGAATACACCTCCGAAAACATCAAGGCGACTATCGAACGGCTCGAACACGAGATGCGCGCTTCGGCCAAAGCGATGGAGTTTGAGCGTGCGGCGGAAATACGCGACCGAATCAAATATTTGCGCGACCGCGAGCTGCAACTGAATTGAGCGGGTTAGAAAGTTATGATTAACCACACAGGCACAAAGACACAGTCAATCAAAATTGTGTCTCTGTGCCTCTGTGTTTAAATCTTTCTGAATCGTATTTCATGCAGACAAAATCAGACCCCGACGAGATTCAATCATTTCTCACCGACGCGAGTAATCTCGCAGGTGGACACGCCGCGCGTGTTCTTATTCCCGAAACTCCTGAAGAGGTCGCCGAAGCTTTGGCCGATGCAGCGCGCACGCAGACTCCGGTCACGGTTTCCGGTGCGGGTACGGGACTTGTCGGCGGGCGCGTCCCCTTCGGCGGCGCGGTTCTTTCGACGCACAAGCTTAACCGTATCAGGGATGTTGCGCGCAACGACGCGGGCGCTCGCGCGACGGCGGAAGCGGGCGTGATGCTTGGAGATTTGCAACGCGCCGTCGCTGACAAAGGATTACTTTATCCGCCCGACCCGACCGAGTGGAGTTGCAGCGTCGGCGGAACGGTGGCGACAAACGCTTCGGGCGCGCGAACCTTCAAGTATGGCCCGACGAGAAACTACATCGAA
>CBDUCU010000763.1:0-1557 GCA_965365725.1 uncultured bacterium
GTGTCAGCACCGCCGCCGATGATCGTCGTCAGGCTCTTGTTGTTTGTGCCGCCGTTGTTGAGGCCGATGTTTTTGGCCTGGCGTGAAATCTCATCCATCACCTTGCTGAACTCGGCTTGCAGCGTGTCGCGGTTGCCGGTGAAGGTGTCGGAAGCCGACTGCGAAGCGAGCGACGAAGCGCGGTCGAGCAGTGTGGAAATAGTATTGAGACCGCCATCGACGATCTGCAAGGTTGAGAGGCCGTCGTTGGCGTTGCGAACGCCCTGCTTCAAAACTGTGATGTCGCTACGATATTTGTTGGCAATAGCAAGGCCGGCAGCGTCGTCGCCGGAATTGTTGATGCGCAGCCCGGAGCTGAGACGCTGAATGGTCTTGTCCAACTTGCTCGATGTGACATTGATTTTCGACTGCGTGTTGAGCGAGCCGAGGTTGTTAACTAATGAAACTGCCATGATGTTCCTCCATGAACTTTGTTTAAAGCCTTCAGCATCCTTGCTTCGGCTGGGTTTAAAATTTTGGTCTCGGCGGGGGCGAACCGTTTTCGCGCCCGTGACACAATGCTTATCGTGACGCGGCGAGGAAAACTTGAGCGTGCAGCAAAAAATTTCTTTCGGTTTAAGTGCTAAAAATTAGTTGTCTGATCTGTTAAAGTTATCAGGCGTGGATGACGATAAGTTGCGCGAAGGACTGTCTCTTCGCGCAGATAGAGCGCAGATGGGGCGAAGTCGATGAGAGATATTCAACCGATTGTTTCAGAATCCGCTTACGGAGAAGTGCAGCAGGCGCATATGGTTGCGCGCCGGCTGAGACGGCGTTTGCGCTCGCTGGCCGCAGTTTCGACGGCCAAAGGCTCGCGCGAGCGTGCGTCTGCTCTTTCAGCCGAAACGGTCGCCGTCCTCGATGTTGAGGCCTGCGTCGTGCAAAAGCTCGACGAAGCGGGAGGATGCGAAACGCTCGCTCTCACATTGAAAGAGAATTCAGGCGGCGCTGAAGAGCTTGAGGGCTTTGCGGCGCTGCTCGCCGCCGAGGTCGCCAAGTCGGGCCAGATGCTGCGGGTCGCGCGGCTTTCTGACCGTTATCCGCGCGAGAAATGGCTGACGGCGAAATCCCTCGTCACATATCTGGGGTTGCCGCTCATCGGCGAAGATGATGAGATCATCGGGGTGGCCGCTCTGTTCGGCAACGCGCAGAGAGAGTTTACAGAGGAAGATGCGTGGTGGCTGCAGGCGGCGGCGCGGCACGTCGGCGACGCACTCTCGATAGAAGCTCTGCATGAGAAATTTCGTGAACGCACACACGAAAAAGATTCGGAAACCGTGCGCGAGGAAGAAGCCCTTGTAGCTCAATCTACATCCGACACTCTGTCGGTGCTTGTCGTTGACGACGACCGCACGATCAATTCATTGATCTGCGAATTTCTCGAAGAAGAAGGCTATCAAATCGAAGCGGCCTATGATGGATTGGAAGCCGTCAGGAAGTTTCGCCCGGCGGAGCATGACGTGGTGCTCTCAGACGTAGCGATGCCGAACATGAACGGTTGGGAGCTGATTGCGGCGC
>CBDUCU010000764.1:0-1547 GCA_965365725.1 uncultured bacterium
CACTCCCGGCTCGGTTCGCTGACGCCCACGCGCGACAGGCGACGCACGCAAATCATCCCGCCCGCCGTACGCACCGAAAACATCAGCACGCCAAAAGTCCAGAGCATGCTCAGCCAGGGCAACGCGCCTTCGAGATTCTCATCGAGCGGGCGCACGCGCGCAACACTGAGCGCCGGCCCGCGCGCAAACGCATGCTCATCGACAGGAAATGCAGCATCGGCTGAGACGACGGCGTGCGCGGCCTTGACGCTGGCGGAGGTTTTTTGGGCGTTTGCCGACGGCGCGCCAAAATAGTTGAGAACGGTCGCCGTTGGGACAACGAGCATGAGCGCAAGCGCCGCGCAAGAGGCGGCGTAACGCGCGTTGGCGCTGCTGTTTTTGAGCAGCCTGAGCAGCATTGCGAGCGCGAGCGCGATGGCTGCGCCCTGCCAGAGCGAATGTAGGATGGCCCAGCCGAGCGCGTGTAGAAAAGGTTGTGCGGCCAGTGTTTCAAATAGCATCATTATGCATCTCCTTCGAGCCGGTCGAGAACTCGTTCGATTTCGGTCAATTCTTCGTCGGATGCGGCGCGCGTTTCGAGCGCACGCATCACGAGTTGTTTGGCCGAGCCGCCAAAAGCGCGTTCGAGCAGGTCGCCGATAAGCTGCTGCTGCGTCTCGGCTTGCGTCAAACGTGGACTGTAAATTTGCGGACGACTCGAATCGTCTCTCTCAACTAGTCCTTTGTCCGTCATGATCTGGAGCATCTTGAGAACCGTCGTGTAGCCGGCCTCGCTTTCACGCCCCTCGTTAAAATGCTGAAAGACTTCGCGGACGCTCGCCGGCCCATGCTGCCAGAGAACCTGCAGCAGCGACAGCTCAAGGTCGGTCGGTCGCGGCAACTCTCTTTTCTTTGCTTTTCGCATGAGACACCTCTTTGCGGAATCGAACGGGCGCATCTTGACGAAAATCTTCGTCAATGTCAACGAAAATTTTCGTCAAACCTTGTGGCGCATCTTTTTTTGCGTCGTGTCGGCTCAAGCGGCCAACGCGACAGGGCAACCATCAGGCTTGCGGCGCGTTCAAATACCTGAACGTTTTTGACGCGGGCAAGAGGCGCGCAAAGGATTTTGGGGAAATCTATGATAGTGAAATTGATAAGGCGTTGGCGGTCGTCTATACTTGCCTGCGTCGCACAAAAAGCTGTCTGAAAGTTTTATTTTATCGATTGGATTTGATCATTTTGGAAGTTCCTCCGTGAGCGCTCCCTCGCAACAGGAAGTCACGCGGCTGCTCGTACAGCTAACCGACGGCGACCGCGCCGCGATGGACGAGCTGTTGCCTCTGATCTATGACGAACTGCGACGGCTCGCCTCAAACTATCTGCGGCGCGAGCGGCAGGGTCACACTTTGCAGCCCACCGCGCTCGTCCACGAAGCCTACATGCGGATGGTCGATCAGACGCAGGTGCGTTGGCAGAACCGCGCGCACTTTTTTGGCGTGGCGGCGCAGATGATGCGCCGCATTCTTGTCGATCACGCGCGCGGGCACGGGGCTGAAAAGCGCGGC
>CBDUCU010000765.1:0-1542 GCA_965365725.1 uncultured bacterium
GTTTTCGCGCAGAGCGACAAATTCCATCTCAGGTGTCACGATTCCTTGCTTCGCATAGTGCATCTGTGTTACGCATTTTCCCTGTTTGGCGCGAAGCGGCGCACGCCTCAGACCGGGAAAAGGCTAAAGCCGACCCTTGTCTTTGTGTTTGGCAAACTCCGCCGCACCCGCCGTTAAGTAGCCGTCGTCCATCGGCAAAATTTCCCGGCCCGTGTACTCCTCAACATCGCCGCGCGCCAGAATCCATTCGCGCCGCAGCGCCGTCAAGCCGTCGCGCACATCGGGCACGCTTGCCGCATCGTCGCCCCAAGGCCCGGAAGAGTCATAGACTCTGACAGGCTCATTCTCTTCGAGCCTTCCGTCGGGCAGACGCGTCGGCTGCAAACTGACTTCGCGCAAAGGCACGCGCACGCCCTTTGTCGCTCCTTCGACATAAATTCTGCGCGAATTTGGCATGCGCACCTCTGTGCTATTTTGTTCTTCCGCTTTTCCGTTTCCGTCGCTCATCTCTTGCATCCTCTTTCTTTCGACCGCTAAATGACGCGCGGCCCGAAATGGAAAAACCGTTCCATGCACGAAGGGCCGGAACGGTTCTTCTGGCCTCCCTTCGGCGGTATTAACCGCATCAGGTTCAAAGGGTCTCGCCCCTCGCGGCGACTCTCAGCCTCGTCTGTTACGACCAAGCTCCCCTGTTATGTAAAGCTGTTGGTAATTAGTCCGTTGTTGGTTGAATTATCATCCTTCATAGACCCGTTGTCGTCAGCAGCAAATTGCCCGACCAAAAACAACGGACGACGGACAGTTTTCAAACAAAAAGATCATCGACCGCCATTCGCCAGCCCGTAAGCGCAGGCTCCGCGTCAGCCGTCTCGCCGCGCTCAAAGACGGTCGGATGCAACGGGTTGGTCGCGCGATAGACGCGCACGACCTCGTCACGCAAAACGTCAACGTCCCACACAACAAGCGTTCCGGCGGCAAAATAGTCGGCGCTCTTTTCAGCCAGCCTGCGCTCCATCTTTGGCCCGTAATCTCCCTGACTGCGAACTTCGACGGCAAACACTGGCGCGCCTTCCATAAACTTTCCTCCCGTCGGCGGCCCTGTGTAAAAGGCCGCATCGGGGCTAAAGGAGCGACGGTTTGGGAGATTGACGACAAACGCCGCGTTGTCTGGAATGGCGTATCCGCTTTTTGTGCGGCGAGCATATTCGCGCAGGCTGACAAAGATCTCGCCGCCTGTACGTGAGGGCATGAATCCTGTCGGAGGCATGAGGACTATTTCTCCGTTGACGATCTCGGCCTTACCGTCGATCTTGTAGAGGTCTTCGATGGTGGCTTCCGTCTTTGTGCTCATAATCATAAATCCCAAGTTTGAAAATTTGTCACTTCAGCCGCCGATGAGACTCATCGTGCGCGCGGGCTGCTCGAAGTATGTTTCGTTGATGTAGTGGCGCGGCTCTTTTTTGAGGACGACCGATTTGATGTAGTCAACGATCTCGGCGCGCGTCGCGCCCGAACGCATCACGTCGCGCAGGGAGTGTTCGA
>CBDUCU010000766.1:0-1540 GCA_965365725.1 uncultured bacterium
CAAGCATTTCATGCTCAAGGAGATTTACGAGCAACCGCGCGCGGTGCGCGACACCGTGCAGGGACGCGTCTCGCTGGATACGGGGCGCGTCTATCTCGACGAGATGAACATCACGCCCGAAGAGTTTAAGAGCTTTGACCGCGTGATGATCGCCGCCTGCGGCACAAGCTGGCATGCGGGGCTGGCTGGCAAATATATGATCGAGCAGCTCGCGCGCATGCCCGTCGAAGTCGATTATGCGTCGGAGTTTCGCTACCGCAACCCGGTCGTCAACGAAAAAACTCTGCTCATTGTTATCTCGCAATCGGGCGAGACGGCCGACACCATCGCCGCCTTGCGCGAAGCAAAAGAGCGCGGCGCGAAAATCCTCTCGATCTGCAATGTGCAAGGCTCGATGATTACGCGCGAAGCCGACGGCACGATTCTCACACATGCCGGGCCGGAGATCGGTGTCGCTTCGACTAAAGCTTTTACTTCGCAGATGGTCGCCATCTACCTTTTCGCGCTTCATCTCGGACAAATTCGCGGTGCGCTCGATGAAGAGCAGGCGCGCGACCACGCGCAGCAACTCGCAGAGCTTCCCGTCAAGATCGAGCACCTGCTTTCCGAAGCCGACGAGTATGAGGAGCTGGCGAAAGAGTTTTTCCGCTCGACGGATTTTCTCTATTTGGGGCGCGGCATCAATTTTCCGGTTGCGCTCGAAGGCGCTTTGAAGCTCAAAGAGATTTCCTACATCCACGCCGAGGGCTACCCGGCGGGCGAGATGAAGCACGGGCCGAACGCTTTGATTGACGAGCGGCTTCCGGTCGTCGTCGTCAACACGCGCGAAGCGGGCAACCACGCCTCAGAGCTTCGCTACGAGAAAACGCACTCGAACATCGTCGAGGTCAAAGCGCGCGAAGGCGTTGTTCTCTCCATCCTGACCGAAGGCGACGAGATGTCGCGCACCGTCAGCGATTACGTCATCGAGATTCCCGAATCGTCGGATCTGCTCTCGCCCATCCTCGCCATCATCCCTCTGCAACTTCTGGCTTATCACATCGCCGTCCGACGCGGCTGCGACGTTGACCAGCCGCGCAATCTTGCAAAGTCGGTCACCGTCGAATAACGCAATCCTTTTACCGGGAAGCGCACGGCAACTGAGCCTGCATCTGGGTTGCAAAGCACGAACAAAAACATACGCCTTCATTCAATCATGAATGAAGGCGTATGTTTTTGTTGACACTAAACTGCAGGCTAATGTGCCGCGCGCTCTCAGCTTGAGGTTTATTGATTGATCCCCAACTGCGTGAGGATGAACGCGTAGTCGAAGGCCGTATCACGCAGCGCGTCGTAACGGCCCGATGCGCCGCCGTGACCCGCGCCCATGTTGGACTTAAGCAGGAGAGGATTTTTGTCGGTCTTCATAGTGCGCAGTTTCGCCACGTACTTTGCGCCTTCCCAATAGGGCACCTGGCTGTCATTGAGAGAGACGCGCACAAGCATCGTCGGGTAATCTTTCGCGGCGATGTTGTCGTAAGGGCTGTACTGTTTCATGTAG
>CBDUCU010000767.1:0-1508 GCA_965365725.1 uncultured bacterium
CTTTTCCGTCCGCGCACGTGACCTCGACTTTGCCGGGCAGAGCCAAGCGACCCTTGCCCTGAAAGACCGTCACCTTGTTCTTCTTCATCAGGTAGGAAACGCCCGCCGAGTTTTTCGTCACGATCTTGTCTTTGCGCTTCTGCACGTCTGCAAATGCGAGCTTTATCTCAGAGGCCTGCACGCCGAAATCCTTCGCGTGCTGCATCTGTTCATAGACGTGCGCCGACATCAAAAGCTGTTTTGTCGGGATGCAGCCGCGCAAACCGCACGTCCCGCCCAGACGCTTGTCCTTTTCGATGATGGCGACTTTCAAGCCAAGCTGCGCGCCGCGAATCGCCGCCACATAACCGCCCGGCCCCGCGCCGATAATCGTTACGTCAAACTGTTCTGCTGACAATTTTCTCTCCTCACAAGGCGAACTCTTGAGTCTAGAGTCGCTCTCGCTTTGACTCTAGACTTCAAACCGTTCTTCGCAATTTTGGATGGTTTTGAGCAAACCGCATTATAGTCTGAATCCGTCTGCTTACTCCAACCGTCGCGTCATTTGAAAAGGTCTTGATAATCGGAGACCACCTTGTCGAGTTTCGACTTAAAGGCTGCGTCTTTCATCCACAAATCGATGTAGCGCGTGCGCAGTTTTGAGATGCGGTCGGTGTTGTCAACTTCACACTCCAGGAGCCGCCCGCGCGCCTCTTCGCTTTCCCGAAACTCTCTGCCCGCTTTGACCTTTGCGATGCGCTCGCGCAACGCCGCTTTGCCTTCGTCGAGCCGCTTCTGCGCTTCGTCAAGACCGGCAGCAGGCTCTTTCGCCTTTTCGATCCTCGTTAGTATCTCTTCGGTCAAAGAATTGATCTCTTTAACCAACGACTCGACGCTTGAATCATTTGGCGCGCCGCCCGCAGGCGCACCGTTTTTGCCACCGCACCCGACCACAGATGCAAGGCACGCGCAGCCGACGACGAGCAGAAACAGACGGACGCTTTCTTTTCGCATCACAACTCCGGGACTTTATTTTGAAAGCGTTATGATGTAACAAAGGGCGAATTTGAAAGTCAAACGAGCGGGCAGTTTCGTCCACACACTAAAGCGCCAAGCGCCGCGCGAAGGAGAAGACAAATTCAATGAAGCACACCGAAGGGTTTTTGAGACTCGTCGAAGATGCAAAGACGCGCGTGCACGAAGTCACGGTCGAAGAGACGCGCAAGCGGCTTCAAGCAAACCACAGCGCGCGCCTCATCGACGTGCGCGAAGACAACGAATGGGAGGCGGGCCGCGCCGCCGGGGCCATGCATCTTGGGCGCGGCATCATCGAGCGCGACATCGAAACGCAAATCCCTGACAAAGACGCAGAGCTGATTCTCTATTGCGGCGGCGGCTTTCGTTCCGCTCTCGCCGCCGACAATCTTCAACGCATGGGCTACCGCAAAGTCTTTTCGATGGCCGGCGGCTGGAAGGCATGGCAGGACGCGGGCGCTCCCGTCGAATAGAGTAAAGTGTTTGTGAGAGGA